>CAZOHB010000074.1:0-13097 GCA_964579345.1 uncultured Parasporobacterium sp. | reverse complement strand
TATGGGAGGTATTGTAACTCATCTCTCATTTGGTTGTTCTTTAATTCAGGTGTTTCCACCTTTGGTACTGTGTTAGCTCTATTTGTGCTTTGTGTTCTATAATAGATACTGCTCTTTTTGTCCATTTTTAACTCGCATATATCATGCCGATTTCCTGAGAGGCTGTCAACCGGGAGTTTGCAAGCGCTTGGTTTAGATTATATTACGTTTTTTTTGAATAAAAAACATAGGCCAACACGCTTATCCAAGAAACATAATAAAAAATAAAAATAGGTGTTGAAATCCATTTAAGATGTGTTATAATAGCAAAGCGGTTTTGAAAAAGACGCAGAGATGCGGAGGTGTCGGAACTGGCAGACGAGCAAGACTAAGGATCTTGTGTGTGCAAACACGTGTGGGTTCAAGTCCCATCCTCCGCATGAACAACGAGAAAAGTGCCTGTGGCACTTTTTTTGTTGTTTCAATATATTAAATGGGACTTGAACCGGGAGAATTCGAGCGCGTGAGCGCGATGAATACGACCGAGGCCTGAAAGGCGCGAAGCGCCGGTGGAAGTCCCATCCTCCGCATGAACAACAAAGAAAGTGCCCGAGGCACTTTTTTTGTTGCCTTCATTTGCTATTAGCGCTACCAGAGCTATAAAAAAGCTGAAAACCATAAAAGGAAGTGGCCACTTACCACTTCCTTTTTTTCTTTCTAAATATTCAAATCTCGCTCCTGCGAGATTTGGCGCGGGATTCGGGTCAGCTTTGCTGACATATTTCCGATCCGAATCCCTGCGCATCCTCGCGGAGCGTATAACTCAGTGGGGGATTGTCACCCGCCACTGAATTTGTTTTTATTTACCCACCGCCTATAGAGGCGGGGGATATCTTCCACTGAGTTATATATGGAGGTTGTAGATTGAATCATTCCGCAGCCTATTACCCCCTGTTCTTCATCTTCTCCAAAAACTCCGGACCATATCCGTAATTCTCTACGACATAGTCCAGGTCCTTGTCGCCGCGGCCGGAAAGGTTGACCAGAAGGGATCCTGTCAGGCCTGTTCTTGCGACGCGGATCGCATAAGCCAATGCGTGGGAGCTTTCGATTGCCGGGATAATGCCCTCCTCTCTTGAAAGAAGGAACAGCGCTTCAATTGCTTCGTCATCATCCACCGTCTTGTATTTGATTCTGCCAAGGTCATGCAGCAGCGCATGCTCCGGGCCTGCTGCCGGATAATCCAGACCGCTTGCGTTGGAATACACCGGCGCCGGCTCACCGTTCTCATCTGCCAGCATAATGCTGTTGAAGCCGTGCATGATGCCCTCTTTTCCATAATTGATGGACGCAGCATGATCGCCGAGCTGTGGGCCGCGACCTAACGGCTCGACACCGATCAGTTCTACCGGGTCTGCCAAGAACGGGGTAAACATACCGATCGCATTCGAACCTCCGCCGACACAGGCAATAACCTGATCCGGAAGATGACCGGTCTGCTCTACAAACTGCTCCCTTGCCTCCTGTCCGATCACATACTGGAAGTCGCGGACCATCAGCGGGAATGGATGCGGACCTGCTGCTGTTCCGATGCAATAAATCGCTTCCTTATATTCTTTCGCGTATGCCATGAACGCCGCGTCGACCGCTTCTTTCAGGGTCTTCAAGCCGAAGCTGACCGGGATTACATTTGCACCAAGGATCTTCATGCGGGTCACGTTCGGTGCCTGTTTTGCAATGTCAACCTCGCCCATATAAATATCGCATTCCAGACCGAAATATGCAGCTGCTGTTGCAAGCGCAACGCCGTGCTGGCCTGCTCCGGTCTCCGCGATCAGTTTTTTCTTTCCCATATATTTCGCAAGAAGTCCTTCACCCATGCAGTGGTTCAGCTTATGCGCACCGGTATGGTTCAGATCTTCTCTCTTCAGATAGATCTGCGTCCTGCCCAGTAAATTGGACAGATTCATGCAGTGGAACACCCGTGTCGGACGGCCCTGAAAATCCTTCCGGATCCGGCGAAGCTCTGCTATAAACTGCGCGGACTGCGCGATCGTATGATACGCCTCCGCATATTCATTAAATGCTTTGATCAGCTCCGGATCCTGCAGATAATTTCCGCCATATCTGCCGAAATAGCCGTCCTGTGAAGGATATTCTTTTAAATAATTATCAAAATCTCTGTAGATATTCATATTGCTGTTCCTCTCAAAAAGATCTTTGCTGTATTAAAGCACTATACCATAATCGCATTATTTTTAAAACTGAAAATCCTCAGCAGTTCCCCGTATAAACAAACTTCAGATATTCCCTCGCTACATCCGCAAGATGGTAGATCAGCCTGACATCCGTTGCCTTCCGGTCAGTCATATGAAACCGCGGGAAGAATCTCGAAATATGCAGCGGGATTTCCGGATCCAAAGAAGCGATCCACCGGCACATCTCCTGCATCTCCTCTTCCCTGTCGTTTTCCCCCGGAACGATCAGCGTTGTCAGTTCCACATGGCAGTTCCGGGAAGCTGCCGCAATAAAGTCCATGACCATCTGCCGGTCTCCGGAAAGGATCTCTTTATAATAATGGTCAGTAAAGCCTTTCAGGTCGATGTTCATCGCGTCAATATACGGCGCAATCTCTTCCAATACCGTAAGCGATGCCGTCCCGTTTGTTACAAGCACATTCTTCATTCCCAGCTCATGGACCAGCCTTGCCGTATCCCGGACATATTCATATCCGATCAGCGGCTCATTGTAGGTAAATGCCACGCCGATATTACCTCTGTCCTGATAGTACTGCGCTGTGGCAGCAAGATCCTCCGGTGAAATATATTCGGCTTTCTTCTGAAACCGAAAGGCTTCTTCCGACCATGAGATCTCATAGTTCTGGCAGAACGGACAGCGCAGATTGCAGCCGTAGCTTCCTTCCGAAAGCACAAGGCTTCCCGGCATAAAACGGTTCAGCGGCTTCTTTTCGATCGGATCCAGCGCAAGCGAAGTGATCCGTCCGTAATTCAGCGCAACAACCTTGCCCTCTCTGCAGGTCCTTCCTCCGCAGAATCCGACGCCGCCTTCTTCTATTTTACAGTGTCTGAAACATACATTGCAGTTTGCCATATTCTTCTCATTCTCAGACCATCACCAGGGTCTGTTCACCGTGTCTTTTAACCAATTGAACCGCCTGTTTTTTTATGTATGGCGGATCACCTCAAACCGCTGAAGTTTGATCTTTTCTCCGGGGCGGATTCCCGCCTTCTGCCTTGCGATCAAAACCTGCTGGCTGACGGTATCCACACCGTCCAGATCCGGCAGCAAGAGCCCTCGTCTTGACCCGCTGCTTACGATCACCCCATATTTCTTTACATCAAGCTGATCCTGAGAGTCAATATCCTCAGGCTCTCCAAGAACATCCACATTGATCTCCAGCCATGGCAGCTCCTGCTCTGTGATCGCGTCAAACCGCGGATCCCGGGTTGAGGCACTGATCGCATTATCAATGATCTCTTTTGCAACGCACTCCGTTACCGGGGCGATCGTTCCAATGCACCCCC
This sequence comes from uncultured Parasporobacterium sp., assembly GCA_964579345.1. Taxonomy (GTDB): domain Bacteria; phylum Bacillota; class Clostridia; order Lachnospirales; family Lachnospiraceae; genus RGIG5612. Next base: position 9,573 of record CAZOHB010000074.1, on the reverse strand, counting down.
GGAGCTTTCCGTGTTCATGGATCGAGACAAAGGCTCCTGCCTGCGTATGCAGCATCTCCTCCGGAAGATCCTCCGGTATGTTCATGATCCGGCCTTCCCGGATATAGCTTTCCACCGAGCTTCTTGCAAGGCGAACATAGGCGTCTTCCCTGCTCCGCTGCTCGCGAATCTTCTCCTGCAGTTTTTCCCGGTATTGTTTCAGGAAGCAGCGCTCCGGATTCTCTCCTTTCGGATAGAACGTGCAGATTCCGTAGCCGACGCCGGTGACATCTTCATGGGAAAGTGCCTTTGCCTCCACATCTATGCCGTCAAACGCTCCTGCCATGATCACAAAGGAGCGGTGGCCGCATTCCGCCGCCTTCTCACAAAAGCTGTCCGAAAAATCGAACAGTTCTCCAAATGCCGCCCGTCTGCAGACATCCATGATCCGCTCATCATATTTCGGCCCTTCTTCCGCAAACCCGTACGGACCGTAATCCTGCAGCTTATGCGAAAGATCGCCGCTCGCGATCAAAACGGTCCTGCGCTTCGTAAGGCTGACCGCCTCCTGAAGGATCTGGCCAAGCCGGTAATGCTCTGAAAGCGGAAGACCGGAAAGGCCAATCCTTACCAGTTTAAAATCCTTATATTTCTGTTCCACGAACCAAAGTGGAACCATCGTTCCATGATCAAGCCGTTTCTCCCTCTCACCGAGCGTTCCGGCATCCAGCATCTGCTCTTCCGCCAGCGTACAGATCAGGTCGACCAGTTCCGTATCATACGTCTCCTGAAACTTTACCTGCGGAGCGCGAAAGTCTGAGAAAGAACCTTTTGCCCCTGCCCCCGGAGAGATGTGGAAATAATCCGCATACATCGTCTGATGCGGACTTGTGATCAGAATCGTTTCCGGACGGATGCGGGCAATCTCATCTGCCACCTGTTCATAAGCCCGGATCGTTTTCTGAATCTGCGCTTCGCTTCCCCGTCCGACCGCAGGAACGATCATCGGCGGATGCGGTACCATAAATGCCGCTTCAATCCCTCTCATGTTCGACACCTTCCTTCCATTTTCGAACTGCGTGTCATTTCTTTTCAGATTCATTGTATCACAAAATGAAAACAGAAAAAGCGCCGGTTTCCGGCGCTTCTTAATCGAATCATTATCATAGTAAAGGGGCATCCCCTTTCAAAGAATATCAGAGTTTCAAAATAATCCCCAATCCCGCCGAGATCAGAATATAGATCAGCGGATGTCCCTTAAACGTTTTCATGACAACAAACAGACATGCAAACATGATAAGGGCCGTCCAGTTGACATGGGTGATGATAGTGCCCAGCCGGCTGAACATGTCAAAGGTAATCTTCTCCGCATCAAAGAATACGACAAGGACGACATTCAGACCTGCTGCTGCGATCAGCGCCGTGGAAGCCGGGCGAAGCCAGCGGAACCCCCCGTCAACAAACCGGTTGGTCTGAAATTTATCCAGCAGTTTTGCTACGATCAGGATAATGATGACCGAAGGCAGAACCAGTGAACATGTGGAAAGGATCGCCCCATACCATCCGTTCGAAAGAAAGCCGGCATAAGTCGCCATATTGACGCCGACCGGACCGGGTGTCGCTTCGGAAACTGCAATAAAATTCAGGATGTCATGATGCGTAAACCAACCGTACTGATCACTGATCTCATACAGAAACGGGATCGTTGCAAGCCCGCCTCCGACCGCAAACAGACCGGTCTTAAAGAACTGAAGACACATCAAAAGAAGCTGGATCATTTTCCGCCTCCTTTCGTGCCTGCCTTCTCACTGATCCCCTCAGAAGAAGTTCCCGCTGGATCTTTTGGCAATTTGTTCCCTTTTATCAGCGTATAGATCACGCTCAAAAACAGTACAGCCAGAACGATATACACGGTTTCAATCCGTGTAAATGCTGCAAGCACGAACACGCAGATAAAGATGGCAAACGTCAGCACATCGATTACGGTCTTTTTAATAAAGCCGATCGTCGCGTTAATGATCAGCACGCATACGCAGACACGAATGCCTGCAAACGCATGCTTTACATATTCATTGTCGGCAAAATTGGTAACCAGAGCCGCAATGATCATAATGATAATAATGGAGGGGGTGATCACGCCCAACGTCGCGCAGATCGCGCCGAAGACGCCGCCCTTCTTTCTGCCGACAAACGTGGAAACATTGACCGCGATCACACCGGGTGTGATCTGGGAGATCGCGATATAATTCAGCAGCTCCTCCTTCTCGATCCATTTTTTGCGCTCGCCAAGCTCCCGGTCGATGATCGCCACCATGGCATATCCTCCGCCGAAGGTGGTGATTCCGATCTTGAACATGGTCCAATAAATCGTCAGGTATAATTTTATCTTTTCTTTTACTGTCTCACTCAATGCTGTTTACCGATTCTGTCTTACTACTTCCCATGCAAGGATTCCTGCTGCCACACTGGCGTTCAGGGAGTCGATGTCCCCTTTCATCGGGATCGATGCGACCATATCACATTTTTCTTTTACAAGGCGGCTGACGCCGTTTCCTTCATTTCCGATCACGAGTCCGATCGCGCCTTTCAGGTTCAGGTTATACATCACCTCTCCACCCATGTCGGCGCAGACGAACCAGATTCCCTTTTCCTTCAGCTGTTCGATCGTCTGGGCAATATTGGTCACCTTCGCGATCAGCGTATGATAAACTGCGCCTGCAGAAGCCCTTGCAACGGTTGCATTCACGCTTGCGTTCCGGTGTTTCGGGATGATCACGCCGTGTGCTCCTGCAAGATTTGCACTCCGGATGATCGCACCGAGGTTATGCGGATCCTCGATCCCGTCCAGTACAAACAGGAACGGACTTTCGCCGCGTTCTTTTGCCCTGTCCAGAATATCTTCTACGGAAGCATATGTGACTGCGGAAAGGTTTAAGATCACGCCCTGGTGGCGTCCGGTCTCACTCATCTGATCGAGCTTTTCCTTCGGCACAGAGACGACCATGATCCCCCGTTTTTTCGCTTCTGCCGCAATCGTCACAAGAGGGCCGTTTTTCACGCCCTCCTGCACATATAATTTGTCAATATTTTCATTGTTTCTCAGGGCCTCCATAACCGGATTTCTGCCCTCAGCCATCAACTGATTGTTTTTTTCCATTTCTTTTCCCATATCACCTTTTACTGCAGACGTTCTGTGCCGTAATCGATCAGCTCCGCGATCCGCTCTTTTTCTCCTTTGAGGAACAGATAACCCATCAGGGATTCCAGCCCTGTCGCCTTCCGGTACTGGACCGGAGAGCAGCTTTTCGGAAGCGACGCTGATTTTGCATTCCGGCCTCTTTTATACACGGCAAGTTCCTCTTCGGTCAGCACACCGTCCGCAACCAGAAGGTCTGCGATCTGCGCCTGAGCAGCGGCCATGGAAAGCTTTTTGGTATATTTGTTCAGCTTATCCACATGCCCCGTGACTGTTTTCAGGACGCGTTCCCTGACATAAAGCTCATAAACGGCATCCCCGAAAAACGCCAGACTCAGTGCCGAATAGTTTATTTTCTGTGCCATTTTACTCCTTCACGCGTATCTTCCAGAATAATGCCCATCGCGGTCAGCTTATCGCGGATCTTATCTGCGCGTGCAAAATCCTTTTCCTTACGGGCAGCCTGGCGATCAGCGATCATCTGCTCGATCTCAACATCCAGCGCTTCTTTTTTCCGCTCCAGATCGATACCGAGAATGCTGCACATGGTTTTCAGTCTTGCTTCGGCAAGTTCTGCCAGTGCGCTCGAGGAAGTATCCGTCATCGTGACATTGATCGCACGTACCAGTTCAAAGACCGCTGCGATCGCGTCCGCTGTATTGCAGTCATCTTCCATCGCCTCTTCAAATTTCTGCAGATACTCTGCACCGAAATTCCGGTCTTCACCCTCATCAAAATCGAAGGAACGGTTCTCTGCATGCTGCTCCATATAATCGAGTTTTTCCGCTGCGTTCCGGATCCGCTCAAGACCGTTCTTTGCAGCCTCCATCAGCTCATCGGAGAAGTTCAGCGGGCTTCTGTAGTGAGCGCTCAGCATAAAGAAACGAAGCACCTGCAGATCATATTTTTCCGCAATATCACGCACGGTGAAGAAATTGCCGGCGGACTTACTCATCTTCGAGCCGTTAATGTTCAGGAATGCATTGTGCATCCAATAGTGGGCAAACGGCGCGTCATTCGCTGCCTCGCTCTGTGCGATTTCATTTTCATGGTGCGGGAAGACAAGATCCTCACCGCCTGCGTGGATGTCGATCGTATCGCCCAGATATTTCTTGCTCATTACGCTGCATTCGATATGCCAGCCCGGACGGCCGTCAGACCATGGGCTCGGCCAGCTCGGCTCGCCTTCTTTTTTCGGCTTCCAGAGTACAAAGTCAGAAGGATCTTCCTTGTGCTCTTCGCCGGTAACTTTGATGTCACGGTGTCCGCTCTGCATATCATCCAGGTTCTTCTTGGAAAGCTTGCCGTATCCCTGGAATTTCCGCGGACGGAAGTAGACGGTGCCGTCTGCCTCATACGCATACCCTTTATCGATCAGGGTCTGGATCATTTCGATCATGCCGTCAATCTCCTGCGTCGCACGCGGAGCAACGGTCGCCGGCTTTACGTTCATGGCTTCCATATCCTTCAGGCATTCTGCGATATAACGCTCGGAGATCACGGAAGAATCCACGCCCTCTTCATTTGCCTTTTTGATGATCTTATCGTCAACGTCCGTAAAATTGGACACATAAGTCACCTCGTATCCTTTGTATTCCAGATAGCGGCGGAATGTGTCAAAAACGATCATCGGTCTTGCATTTCCGATATGGATCAGGTTATAGACCGTAGGGCCGCAGACATACATTTTTACCTTGCCCGGCTCGATCGTTTTCATTTCTTCTTTTCTTGCATTTAACGTATTATAAATTCTCATAATTCTTATCCTTTATTCTCTTTCAGCCGATCCCTGATCAGCGGTATTTTTAATGCGTGCTCCCGATCTTTGCGTCAACATCGCTCTTTCTGCAAAAGCTCATCCAGCTTTGCGGAAAGCTCTGCATAACCTGCCTGCAGCTGCGCAATATCATTTTTGACCGGGTCCGGCAGGTGGATCTGATCCAGATCCCGGCGCGGGGGAACTTCCACGGAAGCGCTCCGCACGATCCGTCCCGGAATGCCGACAACGGTCGAACAAGGCGGCACATCGATAAGGACAACGGAACCGGCGCCGATCTTGGAGTTTTCGCCGATCGTGATATTGCCAAGCACCTTTGCCCCGACACTGACCATGACGCCGTCTTTTAAGGTCGGATGACGCTTGCCCTTTTCCTTTCCGGTACCGCCAAGTGTCACACCCTGGTACAGGGTTACGTTGTCACCGATCACTGTCGTCTCGCCGATCACAACACCATGGCCGTGGTCGATAAAAAATCCTTTTCCGATCTCAGCGCCCGGATGGATCTCGATCCCGGTCTTGCGCGCCGCTCTCTGGGAGATCTTCCTTGCACGGTAATACTTCCCCTCCTGATAGAGTCTGTGCGCTTTCCGGTATTTATATACCGCCCAGAAACTCGGGTACAGCAAAACCTCCCTGCGGTTCTTGATCGCGGGATCCCGTTCCATTATGGTTTCTGATGCTTCCTTATAATAATCAAAAAATTTCATACGACGGAGATTGTAACAAAAACAACTCTATTAATCAACATTTCCGATCAGAGCAATTGCGGAGGCTGCAATACCTTCGCCGCTGCCGGTAAAGCCGAGACCTTCTTCCGTTGTTGCCTTGACACTGACCAGCTGCTGCGAGATTTCCAGAGCATCTGCGATCCGTTGTCTCATCTCATCGATATAAGGCCGCATTTTCGGTCTCTGCGCGATGATCGTGGAGTCAATGTTCAGGACATGATATCCGTTGGAAGCAAGGACTTCCCCGACCGTTTTCAGCAGCTTCAGACTGTCAGCTCCGGCATAGCGCTCATCCGTATCCGGGAACAGAGCGCCGATATCTCCGAATGCTGCTGCACCGAGAAGCGCGTCCATGATCGCATGTACAAGAACATCCGCATCGGAATGTCCGTCCAGTCCTTTTTCATATGGGATCTCCACGCCGCCGACGATCAGCCTGCGGCCTTCCATCAGCCTGTGTACATCGTATCCCTGTCCGATCCGCATAAAAAGCCTCCTTTGTCCTTACGGTCTATCTGATAAAATTGCAATTATTATACAACAAAACCTTTTTTATGTATAATAGTTTCCATGAAACGAAGCCGTAAAATCCTGTGCATCATACTGGGAGCAATCGTTCTTTTCTGCGTGGTTACCTATGTCGTGACACCGCTGGTGATCGTGCATCCTTCTTATAACAAGGCGGCCGCTGAAGAGCTTGCGCTGATCGAGATGGAAGAACTCTTTGCGGAAAAGCGTCCTTTAAACATCCCCCTGGTAGAAGATATCCGGATCCGGTCGCATCAGGGAGATCTTTACGGCTACCGGCTCCATCGCCAGGAAAACACCTATACCGGCAGAAGGGATCTTCTGCTCTATTTCGGCGGCTATGATGAAGACGCTGCAACCGCTGCCCTGCGCTTTCTGTCGCAAATGACCGACAGCTCTGTGTTCCCGGATATTGATGTGGCTGTGATCGACTGGCCCGGTTACGGGGTCTCGGAAGGCAAGGCAAAAGACAATGCCATCCGGGAAGCTTCCCTTTCGATTTTCCGTTATTTTCGTGCGCAGGAAAACGTCGGAAAGATTTTCGTAATGGGATACTCGTTCGGAACCGGTCCCGCCTCCTATACCGCATCCGGCTGCGACGAGGACGGTCTGATCCTGCTCGCTCCATACGAATCCATCTACGACCTTTATAACAGCGTGACGCCGGTGTTCTACGGGCCGATGCGCTGGCTGATCTCTTTCCAGATGGACACCGGGGTCTATGCGGAAACGATCGACTGCCGGCCGCTTCTGATCGCTTCCCGGTCGGATCAGCGGGTCCCGTACAAAGCAAGCAGATCGCTGGAAAACCGTTTTACTGCAGGATGTGAGTTTGTTACTGTCGAGGATATTTCCCACGGAGACCTGATCTCTGCACCTTCGGTCTGGCAGGAGATCAGCAAATATCTGGAAGAGATGAGGTAACACGGCCCACGTGTCTGACCGGCAATTTTTTCCGGATTTCCGGGTTTTGGAGCCGAAAAAACTTTCTTTCCAGAAAAATAAATTTTAGGTTGAAATCATTTAATAATGTGTTATAATAGCAAAGCACGACATGAGAAAAGTCGTTATGGCGGGATAGCTCAGTTGGCTAGAGCATTCGGTTCATACCCGAAGTGTCGCTGGTTCAAATCCAGTTCCCGCTACGAAAAAAGAGGCTGTCGCTTAAAGCGATAGCCCTTTTTTTTGCATTTTCTATTATCCGTCTTCTAAACCTATTAGTTCGGATAAAATCTCGTTCCGATCCGCTTATGCTCGCTTCTTGCATGCATGCGCTCAATCTTCTCCTGTGCCTGCGGATTGGTTTTTCCGGTTGTTAAGAATTCGTCGATCTCGTCATACTTGATGCCCATTTCGGCTTCATCCGTCTGACCGTCAAACAGTCCTGCCGACGGTGCTTTTGTCCGGATATTTTCCGGCGCATCCAGCCATGCCAGGAACTCATAGACTTCGCTGACATTCAGATCTCCGATCGGGTTGAAATCAACGCCGCCGTCGCCGTATTTTGTATAGTAGCCGACATACAGCTCATCCGCATTTCCGGTTCCTGCTACCAGTCTGCCCTCGCTCTGGCCGATCGCATACAGCGTTGTCATGCGAAGACGCGGCGCAATATTAGAAATCGCAGGATCAGTCAGTTTATCACAAGCCTGCTTTGCCTGTTCGAGAAGCGCTTCTCTCGCTGCCGTCAGATCCACCACGCGGTATTCGATCTTAAACTGCTTTGCAACATCGATCCCGTCCTTCATATCCTCTTCATAATTGCGTTTGGAAGCACACGGCATGATAATTCCCACCGTATCTTCGCAGGCAGCCTTGCAAAGGATTCCCACAAGCGCACTGTCCTTGCCGCCCGAGTTGCCGTAAATAACACCTTTGCATCCGGCACTTTCCACCAGATTCCGGATCCATGACACTCTCTTATCGAATTCTTCTTTATAATCTCTCACAGCCGACCTCCTGTTCTTTTTCGAATCTATACTGTAACTAATCTTACACTACTTTCTAAAAAAAATGAATTATAAAAAGAAGATTCACTGGAAGGTCTGTATCCGATACAGACCTTTTTAACATATGATGATACAAGAAAGGACCGGAAAACCGGCCCTTTCAAACTCTAGCTTGAAACTCGTCTCACGAAGAAACGTGATTCACATGATGATTGATTATTCAGCGTTTGCAGCACGAACTGCGCACATAACGATGTTGCCGACAAGCTCGGAAACCGGTGCGGATCTGGAGCAGTCAGCTGCGATCTTCTTGAATCCCTGCATCAGCGGGCCAGGAGCGTCAGCGCCTGCGAAGAACTGAAGCAGTTTAACGCCGATGTTACCAACGTTGATATCCGGCCAGATCAGGATGTTTGCCTTGCCGGCAACTTTGGATTCTCTCTTAACTTTCTTAGCTGCAACCTTCGGATCGATTGCTGCATCAAGCTGGAACTCGCCATCGATAGCAAGGTCCGGACGACGCTCGTTTGCGATACGAACAGATTCGCGAACTTCGTCAACCAGCGGATGCTCCATACTTCCGTCTGTGGAGAAGGAAAGCATTGCGCATCTCGGCTCCCAACCGAAAAGCTCTTTTGCAGTCTCGCAAGCGGAGATTGCGATAGAAGCACGCTCAGCCGGTGTCGGAGCTGCACAGACAGCACTGTCACCGAACAGGATGTATTTTCCTTCGCTTCCTTCAAATCCCGGAATGATTCCAAGACCCATGGAAGAAGAAGTGTCGATGCCTTCTTTCAGACCGATGATCGTGGTAGCTGCAAGGATAACATCACCTGTAGAATGGGAAAGACCTGCAAAAGTTACATCGTACTCGCCGATTGCTTCCAGAACCATTGCTGTGTTCATCGGATCTTTGTTGCTCTTTCTCTTAAGAGCCTTCATGCTCAGCATGTCAGAATATTCTGCAATATATTTTTCAAAAGCAGCTTCTTTCTTTTCTTCATCGGTATTGTCATAGATTTCCATAGAGCTGATATCAATACCATACTGCTCTGCAGCAGCTTTGATCTCAGCCGGATCACCGATCAGAGTTGCTTTGATGTAGCCGTTGTTCTGAGCTTCAAGAGCTGCAAGAAGGATTTTCTCTTCCGTTGCTTCCGGGAAGATGACTCTCTGCGGGTTCTCTTTCGCTTTAGCGTAGATTTGCTCCATTAAATCCATAAGTTTATTCCTCCGTATTGATGTGTTAATTCTTTAATAAAAGAAAACAACCACTCCCGCATTCGCAGGAGTGGCTCCAGTGATATTCTTTATTCGTCGCAAAGCTCAGCAATGTAGTCTGCTGCTTCTGCAAAAGTAGCTTTTCTGTTGAATTCCATGTAAGGAACTTCTACGTCAAACTCATCCTCTAAT
>CAZOHB010000073.1:0-13168 GCA_964579345.1 uncultured Parasporobacterium sp. | reverse complement strand
TATGTTATTTGCAGAACAAGATTCTATTAGAGAAGTAATTTTATTTCCAACAATGTAAATATCAATATTTTTGACGGAATTTGAAAAGACGCGCAACAAAACGTTACAAGAAAAACGAGAACAGGAAATTAGTGAAAACATGATAAGAGCCTATCTTTTAAACCGGAACGAACTGGAAAAAATCAAATATGACGAGGCGGATTTCTCGGAAGGACGCAGAGAGAAGATCGAAAAAATGAAGCGCGACGAAGACAAGCAGCTCTCTGCCTGCGTCGAACTTTTGCTGATCTACGCGCTGAAAAAACTGGATCCGGAGATCAGTCTGCCGCTGCAGATCACAGAAGAAGAGAGCGGAAATCTTCTGCTCGACACGCCGGTTTCCGGTTATGAAAAACTGTATTTCAACATGTCCCATTCCAAGGACTATGCACTCTGTGCCGTATCGGATTCGGTGCTCGGTGTCGACATCGAATGCGTGAAAACGAAGGACGTCGCAAACATGGAGCGGATCCTTCATGAGACCGAGAACAAAATTCTGGGATTCATTACGAACTCGGAAGAGAAGAAAAAATATTTCTACGAGTGCTGGGTCAGCAAAGAAAGTTATCTGAAAAATCTCGGCTGTGGATTAACCGTCCGCCCGCGCAACTTTTATGTGGAAGAAAATACACTGGAGACGGAAGAGCCCGGTTTGTTAAAACGCTACGTTCACGTTTTCAAAGCGAACGAGATTCAAAACGCCGACTGGCATTTTGACGCCAGCTACCGGATGGCGATCTGCTCACACAAAAAAGATGCGGATACCAAAGTAGAAATTTTGAAGGCGGAAGATTTCGCCTGAGCGCAATTCAGAAGTTTTCTACTGCGTGCAAATTTACATTAACAAGATGAAAGAAAAAGATCGGGACACCCCGATCTTTTTTTACGATATTTCTATAACAATCTTTTGTTACAGGAACTTACTTCCAGTCGGCATTTCTGCCGAGGACCGTTGCAGAGATTTCAATCATCAGTACATTATCGTCTGCGGGTGCGCGGAGCTCCGGCGGATGCGCGCGCCGGCCCTCTTCGAACCTGCTGCCGTTTGCTCTTTCTTGTTCCATAGAAAGAGAAGATCAGGATCAGGATGATCGCGACAAAGATCACGAGATAGATCGGGCTCACATAGTAGACCGGAGTAAATGCTGCGGGCAGCAGATCCAGCTTGGAGTTTAAGTAAACATTGACGGAGCCGAGATCGTGTCCGGCGTACCGGTAATCGATTGCAGCATAAAGCGTCCGTCCCGGTTCCATTGCAGCGGAAATCTGCGCGTCTGCCTTTCGCTCGACACTCATGTCATCAACAAAGATCAGTTCGGACTCAAGCTGATCGAACGGGATGGAGTTCAGAGTCATGATACGCGCTGACGGATCGAGGGAAACTTTCGCACCTTCGACCGCGTCAGAAAAACGGCGCTCATTCTCTGCCACATTTTTCAGTGAGAAATTTTTAAATGTATAGTTCAGAAGTTTTTTTGCTTCCGCAAAGATTCCTTCATACGGGCCTTTGAACTGCACGGAGATTACAGTGAAGCCGTCATGCTTCGCATAAGTCACAAGGCATCTTCCGGCTTCATCGAGATAGCCGGTCTTGCCGCCGATCACGTCCGGCTGGTAATAATCGGATTCTTCATCGATCAGAAGATTCGTATTGTTGAAGATCTTCGGAGCGTCATCTTTGTTGGTCGGAGCTGCGGTATAGGATTTAGTCGAAATAATATCGAGGAACGTTGAGTTGTTGTAAGCCTCCTGCGCGATCAGCGCCATATCACGGGCAGTCGTATAATGATCGTCGGCATAGAGCCCGTGGGGATTGGAAAAGTGCGAGCCTGTGCAGCCGATTTCCTGCGCACGCTGATTCATCATTTTTGCAAACTTTTTAACCGACCCGGCAACATGCTCCGCGATAGCGTTTGCACATTCGTTTCCGGAAGCGAGCATCAGTCCGTAAAGCACATCCCGCATCGGCATTTTTTCACCAGCCTGCGCCTTGATGTTCGAAGCGGCTTCTTCCAGCGTAACTGCTTTCTCGGAAAATTTGACGATCTCATTCATGTCGCAGTTTTCGATCGCGAGGAGCGCCGTCAGGATTTTCGTTGTGCTGGCCGGATAGCGTTTCGTGTCTGCATCTTTTTCAATCATAACTGCGTCCGTAGAATTTTCGATCACAAACACAGACTCCGATTCGAGCTTCGGAGATTTCGGCCAGACATGATTATAGGTATCATCCGTCCGCGTACCGTCTGTCGAGGAGCCGTCCGAAGCCGGTTCCTCAGAAGCGTTCTCTGTGCCGTCCGTTGAACCCGACTCATCGGACGGAGTCGTTTCCGCAACCTTCGCCCACGCAGGGTTTTCCGCCGTCGCAATCTTTGCCCATGCCGGATTCGGATCAGCAATCTTATCCCACGCAGTCGTTTCCGCCGTCGCAATCTTTGCGAAGGAATTGACATCGCCGGCTTCGCGCAGAACGGATCCGCCCTGAGTTTCTTCATTATATAAAAGAGCCTTCTCAGACAGAGCTTTTACGCCGGAAGCTGCGGACCGAATATCAGCCTGCACAGAAACGACATCCGCTCCCGCAAGTGCCGAATGATATTTCGACTGCCCGGAAATCGTGGCAGGCCCGGCGAATGCAGAAACCGAAGGAGTTAATATAAGTATGAGAGCCAGCGCCGCCGGCCCGATTTTCTTCCATAATTTTTTCATGCAGACATTATACAGCAAGACCGTTTAATTTGGTAGGATTTTCGCGCCTTCGCAGGTGGGAAGCCGCCGGAATCCATGACCTAAACGCGGCACCCCTCCTACAGGGTCAAGCACAACCGTCGCAATCCATGACCTAAACAAGCCACCCCTCCTATAGGGTCAAGGAAAACCGCCGGAAGTCATGACCTAAATGGGCGACCCCTCTCACAGGGTCAAGGAAAACCGCCGGAAGTCATGACCTAAATGGGCCACCCCTCCTACAGGGTCAAGGAAAACCGTCGCAATCTATGACCTAAACGCGGTACCCCTCTCACAGGGTCAAGGAAAACTGTCGCAATCTATGACCTAAACGCGGTACCCCTCCTACAGGGTCAAGGAAAACCGTCACAATCCATGACCTAAATGCGGCACCCCTCTCACCGGGTCAAGCAAATCTTCTCCCAGACTCCTACACCAGATACTTTTTAATTAGCTGGTTCAAGTACGTCATACTGATAGGATGTCGGCTGCTTTCCATTGTAACCAGCAGCTGCTCCCCCGGAAAGATTCCGTTCGACGCGTAAAGCTCCAGCTTTTTAATCATGTTATCTGCGTACTCCGGATGATCGATCATCCCAAAGTGCTCATGGTAAAACTGCTGGCGGGTTCGAATATTAAGCACTGTGAAATCCGGACGGATCGTGATGACGCCTTTGGAATTTTTTAGGTTCAGAGGCCGCTCGTATACGTATGGGATCGTCTGCCGGTAATAATTGTCAGCAATGATTTTTTCGGATTTTGAGCGAACGCGCTCCTCCTTATCCGTAATGAAGGATGCCGCGTCCTCTGAAAACCATCCAGGCTGATAAGGTGTCTTTAGCCATTGCTCAATATAGTCTTCATCACTAGGAACCAGCGGAGAAATCAGATCCCTCCGTATCGGATGCAGTTTCTGATAAATTGACTGAAGGGAATGATCATCAAAAGCAGCCTCTTTTTCTTTCACATGCCAAAGCAGCCGTTCAGCTTCTGACAGCAGTTTCTTTTCGTAGTCTTGCTGGGCTAAGCGGCGGACGAGATCGATTTGATCTCTGCTCAGATAGTGTGAAACAATCTTCCCGTTTTCACCAGGAAGCATATGATAAAAACGGGGCTGCCCGCCGGTTACGCTGATTCGCAGCGAGCCGGGAATCGGATCCTGTGCTCGTGATCGGAGGAGCTCAATCAATTTTTCAAGCTCCATTCTTTTCCTTATATAATATAGTTCGTTCTGCAAGGGAAACCTCCAAATATAAAAAGCACTTCAAAATCATCTAATGAGAATTCAGCTGAAAAAAAGAAGAAAGGCAAACAGAAAAAGGGAACGTACCGCGACCATATCATGTTTGCTTCAGCCTGCCAAGAGTATACAGAAAAGGTTCACATATATTTAACACTTGTATTACAGAAGCGCGGAAAAAGCTGGCGTTGAAGGGACGAGTGATGTATGATGTTAGCACTGTTTATGAGGAGCTGTTGCATCTGAATAAACAGATGCAGAGCGAAAGAACAAAGGGTTCTGCTTGAAATCATCAGAGTTTTAGAATAAAAAGAACCTTAACAAAAGGGGATGAAGATATGAGACTTCGAAATATTCCCGGCAGCAGGGAAGTGATTGCCAACAGTGAATATGTAGTAAAAGAGGAGCCTGCGGAAGGCGTCGCAGTCGATACGCGGACGCATCATCAGGGGGACCGGACCGTACAGGAAGGCGGACGCAAGGTGCTCGGCGACTGGAGCGTAAAAGGGCACTGGCAGGAAGTCTTCGGAAACAGCAATCCGCTTCACATTGAGATCGGTATGGGAAAAGGAACCTTCCTCCTTCGAATGGCAAAGGAGTTCCCAGAGATCAATTATGTCGGCATCGAAAAATATTCGAGCGTTCTTCTTCGTGCGATCCAGAAACAGGAAGAGGAAAATGTCCCGAACCTCAAATTCATCCGCATGGATGCGGAGTATATTGAAGATGTATTTGCGAAGGGTGAAGTAGACCGCATCTATCTCAACTTCTCCGATCCATGGCCGAAGGAAAAGCACGCCAAAAGAAGATTGACATCGCGTCAATTTTTAGCCCGCTATCAAAACCTCTTAAAAGAGGGCAGCCACGTGGAATTCAAAACGGACAACGATGATTTCTTTGCTTTTTCTTTAGAGGAAGCGCCGGAGGCCGGATGGCAGATCACAGCACAGACCTTTGATCTGCATCATGACCCGGAAATGAATGAAGGCAATATCATGACCGAGTACGAAGAAAAATTTTCCAAGCTTGGCAACAAGATCCATAAGATGATCATGCAGCCGAGCCATATTCCTGCAGATTTGATATAATGTCTAATAGATTATCTAATATAATGTCAATTATAATGTCTATCATAATAATGAAGAAAACATATGGAGGAGATTAACATGTTAGATGCAAAAGTAAAAGAACTGATTAACACACAGGTCAACAAAGAACTCTATTCTGCATATCTTTATCTGGATTTTGCTAACTATTATCAGGACCAGGGTCTGGACGGCTTTGCAAACTGGTATGAGATCCAGGCACAGGAAGAGCGTGATCATGCGATGCTGATGCGTACCTATCTTCTGAACAACGGCGAGAGCATTACGCTTGAAGCAATCGAGAAACCGGACAAGACCTACAATTCTCCAGAGGATCCGCTGAGATTCGGTCTCGAGCATGAGCAGTATGTAACGAGTCTGATCAACACGATTTACAAAGCAGCTCAGGATGTCAACGACTTCCGCACGATGCAGTGCTTCGACTGGTTCGTAAAAGAGCAGGGCGAAGAAGAGAAAAACGCTGATGACCTGATCAAAAAATATACGCTCTTTGGCCATGACCCGAAAGGCCTTTATGCGCTGAACCAGGAACTGCTTGCAAGAGTATACTCTGCACCGTCACTAGTACTGTAATCTCAGGCTCAGCAAAACGATACATAATAATTAGGAAGAAACACTTTGCCGCGGAAGCTTTGATCCAACGAAGCCGCCGCGGCAAATCTGCGAAGAACCAAACTCGCCGAAGAACTTAAAAAAAAGGATTGCAATTTGTGCACTGGTACTATATAATTGCATTTGCGTCACGAAAGCGACGCGGTAAAAATAATATACGCGCCTCTAGCTCATTTGGTAGAGCACCTGACTCTTAATCAGGGTGTGCAGGGTTCGAGCCCCTGGAGGCGCATCGGGGTCCTGGCCGATTGGCCGGGACCTTTTTTGTTGATTTTATGCGGGTTTCCAAGGTTTTTGGTTCAACTCTGGTGATTAGATTTTTAATTTTTGGTTCTTCAAAGTGATTAGATTTTGCAGTTTCGGTGATTAGATTCAGGCTGAAATCACCTTTTTGAAGCATATGACAATGCTTTTTCGAACTGTTTGTTCTTCTTAGATTCATTCTCACGGTCAAAAGTATAGTATTTCAATGTGGTTTCTTCATCCACATGTCCGGCAAAGTTCTTTACAGCATTCAGGCTGATACCGGCGTTTACCATGCTGGAAAGTGCGGTCTTCCTGAGCTTATGGCTGCTTCTGTACGGGATCCCGACAAATTTACAGTATCTCTCCAGGTAATCATTGATCACCCTCTCCGGGAAAGGTTTGTCTGTTGTCGAGAATATATACTCTGCACAGCTGATATCATGTTCCTTCCGGAACTGCAGTGTGGCAGCAATTATTTCCCGTGCCTTTGTAGAAAGATATATCTCCCTCTCTCCAACAGCTCCTTTTGTTGCTTCGCGCACTTCTCCGGTAGACTTCACCATCATCCTGTGTACATACAGGTTCCCGTTCGGAAGAACATCTTCATATTTCACTGCGCAGATCTCAGATACCCGCATCCCTGTGTAGAACTGGAACAGGACCGCAAGTGGCGCAAGTCTGTACACCTTCCTGCCTTTTTCTGCAAAATCTTCCCAGATATACTTTTCGAGCTTCTGGATTTCCTCGTTGCTGTAAACCTGAGTTTCATCCGCTGGCTTTCTTTTCTTCTTAAACAGCTTACCTAGATCCTTTTTTACCCGGTCAAACGGATTTTCCTTGATGATTTCCGAATCATAAGCGAACTGGAAGATCTGACGGATGATCAGGGAGACGTTATAGTAATTTGTCTTCGTCATTTCGTTATCTTTGATCAGGTGAAGCACCCAGCTTTCCAGGTCGATCTTGTTCAGTGAAGTGATCGGAACATCTATGATCGGATCATTTTCATAATACCGTTTCCAGTCAGATTTGACTCTCGGGATATAGGTATCGGCACACATCAGGCTCTTATGCTCTAACCAGAGAGGATACAGTTTTCTGATCGTCGGAACTTTGGAATTCTTAAATTCATCAATTGACGTCTTATTGAGGAATTCCATCATTTTCTTTTTAGAATTTCTGGAAATAAGTTTCCGTTTTCCGGTCTCAGGATCATTTATATATGTGTACCAGCGCTGGTCGGTCTGATTCTGCCAGACCTTGTGAGAATGGCTTTCCAATATTATCTTTTCAATGTTCATGTCAGTGATTGTTTCACGGACTTCGCTGATATCAATTAAACCATTCTCACCCAGAAATTGCAATATTTCGTCAGCTGTCGGGACCACAGTCTGATTCTCGCTGATCTGATTATTCTTTTCCATTTAGTCTTTAAAAGTCCTTTCTCGAAACTCGAGGGAGGATTCTTTGTCTTAAAAAACATCCCTCTACTTTTCTATGGGGTCGGATTTCAGGGCATCTGTCCGGATTAATCACAAATTTTCAGTTTTTTAATTTTTTTTTCAGAAAAAGCGGACAGGTCGGGTTATTTCCGACCCCATAGAAAAGTAGAGGGGTTAATTTCCCGGAGCACATTGAAAACTGAATATGCAGCATCCGGTTACAGATAATGAAACTTCCGTCCAGTCACAGCTCGTGCTATAGAAGCCAAACGGTCAGGGAATAGTCCCACGCAATGAGGGCGGCCCGGAGAGATCCTCGGGGAGGTGAGAGTCCTATGATGCTTAGCAAATCGGAATGTTCCCATGATCAGGGGTGAAGGCGTCAAATATGGTCAGAATCAATAATAAAAAGAAACGTATTACGTAATACGTAATGCAAAAAAAGATAAACGACAAGGGAAACCTTGATAAAGGCAGGGATCCGGCAAAGGGTTCCTGCCATATTTGAAAAAGAAAGGACATTACAAAAATGGCAAAAATACATTATTCAAAATGCCCGAAGGGCGAACCAACACTTATTGATACATTCCTTTATGACAACTATCTGTCCTTGCGGGCAAAGGGGATTATGGCGATGTTGTATGACGATTTTAATGATTTCTTCTTCTCTTATGAAGATCTGGCATCGTACTCTTCTGATCCTGCCGGTGCGATCAGATCCGCTTTTAAGGAACTGGTAACACTTGGCTATCTGGATAAGACGATGCTGAGGGATAAAAACGGCAGATTCCAGACAGTTCAGTTCACTGTTCTTTATCAGCCAAGAATGCGCAGTGTGTTTGGAGGTGATATCCATTGCTGAGAGACGGATGATAAGCAAGAAGATTGTTGAGTCAGCAAAGTTTATCAAAATGCCGGCCACTTCCCAGAACCTGTATTTTCATCTTGTTTTGAATGCAGATGATGACGGAGTGGTCGAAGGCTTTCCTGTAATCAACCTGATCAGGGCGAATGAGGATGACCTGCGGGTTCTGGTCAGCAAAGGTTTTGTCCAGGTTCTTAACGAGGACCTGGTCTCTTATATCGTTGACTGGCGCGAGCAGAATACCCTGCGCCCCGACCGGAAAGTCGATAGTCTCTACAAGGATCTTCTTCTGCAGATCAATCCGGATGTGGAGTTACTGGAAATGAAGGAGAGATCCGACACAAAAGGCAACCGGAAATCTGGACGGTCCACGGACGGTCCATGGACCGCACAATATAAGGTAATAGAAGATAAGACAATAGAAGATAACAGAAGGGAGGGGAACGGAACGGAAATCGCGGCTCAGCTGGGATCGGAAATTCTGACCAAGAACACCTACCTCTCCCTTGTAAATGATTATTCAGAAGAAACGGTTAAATCTATTGTCAATAAAATATTAGAGCATCCTTACACAGGCTGCCTCAATGAGAAAACAATCCGTGAATGGTGCGAGGAACATGATTCCTCTAGCCGACGAAAAAAGGAAAAGATCAATAATATGGGCAGCGCTTCTTCAAGAAAGTATGACTTTGAGGAGCTTGAAAGGCGGCTGTTTAACCATTGAAAGGAGATATAGATATGATCTGTAAAAATGATATATGCTGCCCTGTCTGCAGGGCGTTATGCTGCGTGTTTAATGAAAGCGACACATGCATAAAACTAACACCAGGAGAAGCTCCGGGCTATGATTGCCCGGATTTTTTGCGTCGAAAAGATGAGAGCAAGAGAAGCTTCTATGAAACATTTATTGAAATGGAAAGACGCAGGAACGTTTCCTTTCCGGCAACTATCTTGGTTCTGGATGACTTGGATTAAAGGAGGTCTGACAAGGCAAGGAGGTGATGCGTATGCAGGAGGAGCTTAATTCCAGAACAATGACGCTGATCATAGAGACCGGAAGGCTTACGGCAAATATTCTTCAGAGAGCAATTCGTGAATCCCTGCATCTTACGAATCAGACTGTCGGAAGGATCAAAGAACATACACCAAAAGGAAAGCAAAGTCTGTCAAAACTGAAGGCACAGGGGGTCTCCCTCTCCAACGTAGAGATTACAAAAGACAATATCAAATCTTTTGACGAAGTGTCAAAGAAGTACAAGATTGACTATGCGCTTATGAAACAGGATGGAAGTGATCCTCCAAGGTACTACGTATTCTTCAAAGGCGGAGATGCGGAACTGCTTGATGCTGCCTTTCGCGAATATGCAAAAAAGGAGTTCAGTCTAGATGAGAAGGGATCTGTCAAAGATACGCTGGAAAGCATTGATAAAGAAAGAGGCGAAAGAATGCCAAACAAACCACGGAGCAGAACAAAGACAAAAACGAAAACAAAAGCAAAATCTAATATTCATGTTCCGGAGCTGAAGCGATGAGGTGGGATAAGAAAAAGATAATCCTGTACGGGATCGTCTTATTTTTTGCCTTTTATTTCTTTAACAAGCTTTCGCTGGCGGTGCGGATCAGTCCGGGAAATGATTTTGCGGGGAAATTCCTGCATCTGAGCAGCGGACTATCTGCAGCATTTGGAAATATCCTGGTCAGCTTTCACGGCACAGATCTTCTTGTCGGGCTTGCCGGAGCTGCAGCTCTGTTTCTGGCAATTGTTATCAAAAGACAGAACAGCAAAAAATTTCGGGAGGGGATCGAGTATGGCTCTGCCCGTTGGGGAACAGCCGCAGATATCCGGCCGTTCATTGATAAGACCTTTACCAATAATGTTCTGTTTACGAAAACGGAGCGATTAACAATGGAGGCCAGACCTAAGAATCCGAAATATGCCAGGAATAAAAATGTCCTGGTCATCGGAGGATCGGGCTCAGGTAAAACAAGGTTTTTCCTTCTTCCTAATATCATGCAGCTTCACAGTTCCTATTGCATTACGGATCCGAAAGGAGATGTTCTGGGAAAAGTCGGATATATGCTGCAGAAAGCAAGATACAGGATCAAAGTTTTCAACACCGTGAATTTTGAGAAGAGCATGCATTATAACCCTTTTGCCTATATCCGAAGTGAAAAGGATATCCTCAAGTTTGTGAATGTCCTGATGCTGAACACAAAAGGTGAAGGAGAAAAAGCTGGAGAAGACTTCTGGGTAAAAGCAGAACGCCTGCTTTACTGTGCTTTGGTCGGATATATCCATTATGAAGCACTGGAGGAGGAGAAGAATTTTACTACACTGCTGGATTTACTGTCTGCGTCACAGGTTAAGGAAGAAGATGAAGATTACAAGAGTAAGATGGATTTTGTGATCGAGGACCTAAAGGCAACTGACCCTGACCATTTCGCTGTCAGGCAATATGAGAAGTTTAAGATGGCTGCAGGAAAAACTGCCAAGTCGATCCTGATCAGCTGCGGTGCCAGACTTGCCCCGTTCGATATCCGGGAACTCCGTGAGATTACGGAATATGACGAGTTGGAACTGGATACTTTGGGAGACAGGAAGACAGCTCTGTTCCTGATCATGTCAGATACTGATACGACCTTCAACTTTCTCCTGGCGATCCTTCAGAGCCAGCTGTTCAACCTGCTTTGTGAGAAAGCGGATGATTATTACGGAGGAAGGCTGCCGGTCCATGTGCGCTTTCTTCTTGATGAGTTTGCAAACATCGGCCAGATCCCGAACTTCGACAAGCTGATCGCAACGATCCGAAGCCGTGAGATTTCTGCATCAATCATTCTGCAGACCCAGTCACAGCTGAAGACACTTTATAAAGATGCAGCTGATACCATTATCGGTAACTGCGATAGCACGTTATTCCTTGGCGGCAGGGAAAGGACAACACTGAAGGAGCTTTCTGCCATGCTGGGCAAGGAGACGATTGATCTTTATAACACGTCGGAGAACAGGGGGACAACGCGTTCATATGGAATGAACTACCAGAAGACAGGAAAGAATCTTATGAGCGAAGATGAGATTGCGGTCATGGATGGTAATAAATGTATCTTACAGCTTCGCGGAGTAAGACCATTTCTTTCAGATAAGTTCGATATCAAACAGCATCCGAGATACAAGTATCTGGATGAAGCGGATAAGAACAACCGGTTCGACATCACGGAGTATATGAAGACAAAGGCTGCGGTCCCAAAGCCGGAGCAGGAGTTTGTTTACTATGAGTACACCGAACATTAGCTACTGATCTGCTGGTCGGTGAACATCTCCCCATTCGCAAAGCTGGTCCAGGATTGGCATCAGGGATTTACCGGTCTCAGTTAATGAATATTCAACTTTTGGAGGAATCTGAGGATACTCTTGCCGATTAACAAGACCATCCGCTTCCAGTTCTTTGAGATTGGAGGTCAGGGTCTTAAATGATATTCCAGCCAAATACTTTTTCATCTCATTATAGCGGACCACACCATATTCCATCAGGGTATAAAGGATAAACATCTTATATTTTCCCTGGATCAGCGACATGGTATAGCTGAAACCGGTTTCTTCGAGTTTTGCGTCTTTAATACAATCTGCTTTCATTTCACACTCTACTTTGGTATAGTATCGAACTTTAATGTGCGTACTATTATTAAATGAAGATTTCTGATAGCATTATAGCGGCAACAGAATAATAAAACAATACCCAAAGGAGAAAACACAAATGCGAGATTCGATCAAAGAATATGAAGCAGTGAAAGAAGCGGCAATGAAATTTGTAAAAAGCGTTGCAGAAGGCAACAGCAAATATGCGAAAGAGCTCTTTACAGATGAGGCGGTTCTTTTTGGATTCCTCGACGGTGAGCTGGAACATGGCTCCATTGAACAGTTCTATCATAACGTTGATACAGTATCTGGCGGAGAGCATTTCAAAGCATTTGTTGACGTCCTCTTTGTTGAGGAAACACTTGCAGCTGTCCGTGTACTTGAAGAAGGCTGGGGAGGACGCATCGACTTTACAGATGTTCTCCTTCTGCTTAAGATGAACGGCGAATGGAAATGCGTTGCGAAAGCCTATAATCAGAATTCCAATACAATTCAGAAGGGAGACAACTAAACATGGAAAAGATCAATTTACCAAAAGCATCCGGTCTGACATCACCGAATCCTGTAACGATTGTCTGTACGGAAAAACCTGACGGAAGCACAAACCTTGCTACGGTTTCCTGGTGGACCTATCTTTCATTCAATCCGAGCATGATTGCATATGCTATGGCGAAGACTTCATATAGCGGTGAAATGGTGAGGGCTAATAAAAAAGTCATTCTTACGATTCCGGGAACAGCAATCGCTGATGAAGTCGTAGGAT
Source organism: uncultured Parasporobacterium sp. (assembly GCA_964579345.1). GTDB lineage: Bacteria > Bacillota > Clostridia > Lachnospirales > Lachnospiraceae > RGIG5612. Next base: position 497 of record CAZOHB010000073.1, on the reverse strand, counting down.
GCGGAACATCTACGGGCAGGGATATGGACAAAGTGGCAAAACTGAATATTGAACTTCAGGATGTGCCGGATAATAACATTAAGATTCCTCTTCACAGCCGAGTGGCAATCTGCTGTACTCTGAAGGAGTTTATAGAAGTTGGCGATCATTACCTTTATATCTGCAATGTTGATGAGGTATATGGAAATGAGGAAGAGGAGGCTGTTTTTGCATGGGATGGCTATGCAAAGATTGCACCGGCAAAACAGCAGTAAACAGTATATAAAAAACAGATTGAAAAAGCGTTTCGGAAACGGAAAACCGGAACGCTTTTTTTATTAGGAAATAGGAAGGAGGAATGCGTATGGCATTTTTTACATCAGCAGTCGGAGTGCTGCAGACACTCGTAATAGCATTAGGGGCAGGCCTTGCGATCTGGGGTGTGATCAACCTGATGGAAGGATACGGCAACGATAACCCGGGAGCCAATGCTCATGTACGGTAAGGAAGCAAGCAAC
>CAZOHB010000072.1:0-13169 GCA_964579345.1 uncultured Parasporobacterium sp. | reverse complement strand
CAGTGCGGTGCTTATCCGGACAATGACAAGAGCATCACTCCGGAAATGTCAAAGAAGATGCTAGAAGAGCAGGTTGAAGCAAAGAAAAACTCTGTCTGGAATTTTAAGAACATAACAAGAACTCCTGGCTTCTGGCTGGTTACAATCCCTCAGGGAATCATTCTTCTTGGCGCAGTTGGTGCTATGACTCAGGTCATGTCCCTCTTAGATCAGTTTGACGGATTTATTATTGGCGGGGTTGCACCTACTGCAAAAGGAACGGCAGTACTTCTGATATTTGCTGCGATTGGTGCAATCGGAAGCTGGCTGATCGGCCTTCTTGATCAGAAAGTTGGTACGAAGAAAGCGCTTTTGCTTTCCTGCATCTTAATGGTCATCAGCAGCGTGCTTTGCGCATTTAACAATGTTGTCGCATTCATCATCGGATTCGGAATCCTGCAGCTCTTCCTTGGATCTTCTTCAAACTTTACGGTTTCTTCTGCAGTTCAGTACTGGAGAAGAGAGGACTTTCCGTCCGCATTTAGCTTCATCAACCCGCTGGCAAACCTGATCTGCGCATTCGGCCCGTTCCTGATTGCAGGACTGCGTGCAGCAACCGGCAGTTTTACACTGGTTTGGATCATCCTGGCTGTACTCGGACTCATCGGCGTGATCTGCATGATCATCTTTAAGCCGAGAATGATCCTGGACAAAGACCGCCAGTACAGAATCGAGGCCGGACTTCCGGAAGAAGGATTCACAAAATCCAACGCAGAGCTTACAGGCGAAAAATAATGAATCTTTATGATGCAGTTTCAGCGAAATGAAGTGATTTCTGCTGTTGCATAATAAACCTCGAACCGGGACAGGCAGGAGACTGTCTGTCCCATTTGCATTCTTTTAACCAATAAAAAAAGAGCCGGATATTTGCAAATGTGAAGATGTCTGGCAAAGAATACAGGAGAAAAAAGATGAGCAATCTGAACAAAAGTAAAGTTGAACCTATGCAGGACATTCAGGAAGGTCTTCCACCAATTGCTGTCAGAATGAAGCGAAACATGACAGCGCTGTCTCTTCATGAACCGGACCGAGTTCCGTTCATGCCTTCCATGAACAATTTCTATGCGATGCACTATGGAGTTTCGATTCAGGAATCCATGACAGATGCCAGATCCCTGATTGAACCACTCCGGAGATTCTGTGAGGACTATGACCCTGACTGGGTCTGGAATCCGGTTCCGTTCCCGATCAAACCGATGGAGACCATCGGACATAAGCAGGCAAGATGGCCTGGCGCTTATTGGAACCTTCCGGAAAATACGCCTTATCAGTATGTCGATAAATCGTATTTATCAGAAGATGACTGGGAGGAATATTTTGCAGATCCTTCAGGTTTCATTTTCCATAAAGTCCTTCCGAATAAATATGGTTCATTGGGAGGCCTGCAGTTCATCAATCCGTATGCTATGTGCGGACATGCCATCCTTTCCTTTGCACAGTTTGCAAATCCAGCGGTGAAAGAAGCGTTAAAAACCCTCATACAGGTCGGAGAAGAAGTCGATGAGTATATGCAGGGTGGAATTGCTCTTACTATGAGCGTGATAGAAAACGGATATCCGGTCTACGGAAGCGCACCGGCCTGCGTTCCGTTTGATGACTTTGCCGACAATATCCGCGGACTGATGGAACTTTGCATGGATATCATTACAGATCCCGACGAGGTCGACGAAGCACTCGAAAGGCTTGGCGAGATTACGATCCCTTCAGCGATTGCAGCCTGCAAGATGTCGCACTGCGACACTCTGTTTATGCCTCTGCATTGCGGTGTGGATAATTTCATGTCACTGGAGAACTATGAAAAACACTACTGGCCGGGCATGAAGAAGATGATGCTGGCAGCAATTGATGCCGGAATTACACCGGTCGTTTTCTGCGAAGGTAAATATGATACGAGACTTGAGTGTATTACAGATATTCCGAAAGGTAAGATCCTTTATTGCTTTGAAAGTGTAGACTGGAAAGAAGCGAAACGGATCGTGGGTCCGTATGCTGCCATCGGCGGAGGCATGAACACGCATACTTTGATGAACGGAACTCCGGAAGATGTGGAGGAAGAAGTAAAAAGAAATCTGGAAATTCTGGCACCCGGCGGCGGATTCTTTATGAGTAACAGCATTGCTTTGGACGAAGTGTCTCCTGAGAATATGCATGCATGGAGAAATTCTTTGGAAAAGTATGGAAAGTATTGATAGAAAAGTCAGCGTTGGGCATATAGAGCGTTTCGCCAAATCTCTCTATATGCCCTTAAGTTTGCTGTGTTACAGATCAGTCGCGGCGGAGCGCTTCGATCGGATTCAGATTTGCTGCTTTTACTGCAGGGATCAGACCGAAAACAACACCGATCACGATCGAGAAGATCACGGCGATCAGGCAGGCAGGAACGCTGATCGCGGCAGGTGTGCCGATCAGAGCCGAGAGCAGGAATGAGAGTCCGATGCCTGCGAGAACTCCGATGATCCCGCCCAGAGCCGTCAGTACACCGGCTTCTGTCAGGAACTGGATCAGGATCCGTTTTTTCTTTGCGCCGATCGCTTTCTTCAGACCGATCTCGCGGGTACGCTCCGTAACGGAGACCAGCATGATGTTCATAACGCCGATACCGCCGACAAGAAGGGAGATACCTGCGATCCAGATCAGCTGGCGGTTTGTAGAATTCGTAAACTCCTGAATCTGCGCCGCCTGCTCGAGAAGATCCAGCGCTTTATACTGGAAGGAGCTGTTTGTGACCAGCTTTTCATTCATTTCCGTTGCAACGTTATTTCCCGCCGTCGTCATGGCATCGGTGGAAGTCGCTTTAACGGCTGCATTTAACGGCTCATCATAGCGGTAGAGTACCGGCCAGCTGTTCAGCGGGATAAAGATCGTTCCGCTTTCATCCTGATGATACATGTAGTAATCTTCCAGTGTTTCGATATTCAGATTGACCTGATCGGAAGGAGAGACGGTACCGATTACGGTAAACGGCTCCTGACCAATCTCAAGCGTCTTTCCCAGAGGATCTTCGCCCTCGAACAGATAGGCGGCGACATCACTTTCCACAACAACGACTTTCCGGTGCTGCGTATAATCTTTTTCAATAAATCCGCGTCCGCTGTCCAGCTGATAGCCGTAGACGCTCAGATAATTCAGATCTGCGCCGACGATCTTTCCGTTGAAAGAGGTGTTGCGGAAAAATACATTCTCACTCCAGTTGCGGATCAGGTACAGTGAAATATCCGATACGCCGGAGAGGGAAAGCATCGCCTGGCGGTCTTCTTCCGAGCAGATCTTCACACCGCTCGGGAGGGCAGAGTACTCAGGCTCATAATAGCCTTCTTTCTGCTGAAGCGATACCGTAACGACGTTGTTTCCGGAACCGATCAGATTGGATTTGATCTGTTCGTTCGTTCCCTTGATCGTGGATACGATCGTTATGATCGAGGCAATACCAATAATAATGCCGAGCATGGTAAGAAGAGACCGCAGTCGATGGTTCAGGATGCTCTGTATGGATAATGTTATGTTTTCTTTCATCGATGCTCCTTCAATATTAATACCCGTAGAGGGAATCAGTCGTGGATTCGTTGGTGTTTGCACCCGGCTTTACCTTCTTTCCATAAGGGAAAGCAATAAAGTCTTCTTTTGTCAGGCCTTCTTTGATCTGTGTGTATGAGCCGTAGAGGATCCGCCCGATCCGGACCGATCTTCTTTCCAGACGGCCGTTTTCACCTCTTGCATACACATAGCTGCCGTTTTTATCCCGGCGGATATACATGTTTTCCAGATAGAAAGACCCGTCATCTGCAGAGACTGCAGCACCAAAATTGACAGAGATGTATTCTCCATCTGTGAGGTTCTGTTCCCCGTCGATAAATACGGTGCATGGGTAGTAGGAAATATTGGAGTTTCCGCTGGACCACGCATCCGCGTTTTCCTGCGGCGTTGTCAGGATCTTTGTTATGGTTCCCTCACAGGAGATGCCGCTGTCATAGGCCTCGACCTGCACGGTGTCTCCGGACTTGATCGTGTCCATCTGCATCTCGCTGATCGCAACGTCTACATAATATCCGCCGCCGGAGGAGATCTCCACAACCGGCAGACCTTCTTCGTACGCCGTTTTCGCATCACGCACAGTCTGTACCGTTCCGGCATGTTTTGCACGGACAACGCTGCTTTCGGTTTCGGCTTTCAGCTTATCATAATCCAGCTGCGCGCTTTTAAGCTCTAATTTGAGACTTCGGATCTCCGCCTGCGCCTCTGCACGCATCTTGACGATCTCTGCAGCGGAGTGTTCCGAACCGTAGTGTTTATAATATGGCTTTTTCGGCTTGTCGTATTTCTGAATCGAATCCGGAATCTCTGCTTCAAACGGACGGAAAGAAAATCCGGTTTCACCCGTTGTGACGATCAGGCCGAACGAGTTCGTGATCTTGCCGTTTAATGCGTTGTGTTTGCGGTTCAGAAGGACCACGTAAAGTTCGGTCTTATCTTCCGGCATCAGAACTTCGAAGAAGGCACTGTCAAAACTGTCCTTTTTATCGGTCAGGATATACATTGGATCGTCCTTGGTTCCTTCGCCGGAAATCAGATGCGGGGTTTCCACCGTGTTATAAACCAGCCAGGAGTTATCCGGCTTGATCAGTTTCTCGGAAGCGGGTACCAGGCTGTTGATCCGGTCAAGTTCTTCCTGTGCTTTCTGGAGCTGAAGCTGCGCTTTTTTTACATCCAGATCCGCGCGTTCCAGCTCAATGTCCGTGAGGGTCGTATCATAGGAAAGGATCGCATCTCCTTTTTGTACGCTCTGTCCTTCTGAAACATAGATCTTTGTGATTTCCTGTGTATCGGAAATATTAATATTCTGAAATCCTTTTGCCCGGACCATGCCGTAGGATTCTGCAGCTTCATCGCCCATATCTTCGGAGGCGATGTCCTGAACCGGATAGACATCGACCGTCGCTTTTCCAAGCGGTCCGAACAGAAAGAGCAGGACCGCTGCTATCACAAGCGCAGCAGCAGAGCAGAGGACGATCAGCAGGATCTTCTTTTTCTTTTTATTCTTCTTCATCGTCGCCTCCTGCTGTACCGCCGGTAAGAACACCGTCCAGGATCCGGGCGGTCTTATCGGCATATCCTGCAATTTTTTGGTCATGGGTGATCATGATGATCGTCGAACCTTTTTCGTGAAGGTCGCGAAACAGATCCATGATCTGCAGACCGGAAGCGGAATCCAGCGCACCGGTCGGCTCGTCGGCGAGCAGAAGCTTCGGCTCGCTTACGATCGCGCGGGCGATCGCAACACGCTGACACTGACCGCCGGAAAGACGTTCCGGTGTAAAATCGATGCGTTCTGCAAGACCGACGGTTTCAAGGGCTGCCCGGGCACGCTCCAGACGTTCTGCCTTTTTCACATTTCCGTAGAGCAGAGGCAGGGCAACGTTTTCCAGAGCGGAGAATTTCGGCAGCAGATTAAAAGACTGAAATACAAAGCCGATCTCCTTATTCCGGATCTCCGCCAGATCGTTTTCCGTGCAGGACATGATGTCTCTGCCGGCGAGAATGTATTCGCCGCTTGTCGGAACATCAAGGCATCCGATCAGATTCATGAGAGTGGTTTTTCCGGAACCGGAAGGGCCCATGATCGCGAGATAGCTGCCTTCTTCCACCTCGAGTTCGATGTGTTTCAGGATTTGTATCGTTCCTTCCCCAAGAGGGAACTCCTTACAGATATCATGCATTTCAAGGATCATGGCTGTTCCTCCAATGCATCCGGATTTTCATTGAAGATATTGTCCTGGCCTGACATCTCACCGCCGCCCATTTCCGGAAGTCCTTCTCCTTCCGGATTCGGGAAGTCTTCTCCTTCCGGCACCATGTTATCAGGATCGATCATATCTTCCGGAGATACTTCTTTTTCCACGAAGACATGCTGGCCGAGCATCAGGCCTTCTGCATTGTCGATGCTGATATAGACCGGATATCTGGAGGAGGTTGTGGTTTCGGAATCGCCGTCTTCATAGTATCCGCTTCCTGACTGTGTCGGACTGGAGTAGTCGATGGAGTCGACGGTGCCGGTCCAGGTCTGATCATCCACACGGGAGCGGATGGTCACCGTATCTCCCTCGTAGAGGGACTGTATATTTTCTTCATTGATATAGGCTTTTACCCGAAGAGAGTTGACCTTGGAAATGACGATGAACGGCTGGGAGGAATCACCGCCGCCTTCATCAAATCCCATATCGATGTCGTCTTCTTCGCCGCCGGATGAGGCATCCCCGAGATTGATCGACTGGATCTTTCCTCTGACAGGAGATTTGACTTTCAGATGTTTCGTTGCTTTACGAAGCTTTTCGACTTCTTTCTTCTTTAAATCGATGTTGTAATTCGCTTCACGGACGTTGGTATCGATCTCCTGGATCTGGATCGTGTATTCGAGCTGTTCGGATTTTGGGGCAGACGCTTTTTCTTTTTCCAGCTCTGCACGCTGCTGTGCATAGTCATCTAAGGAAAGCTGAAGCTGCTCAAGCTCGATCTTTGCACGCTCATAGTCAAAATTAGCCTGTGTTCCGTCATACACAAACAGAACCTGGCCTTTCTTTACCGTATCTCCGACAGAGACTTTGATGGATGCGATTTTTTTGGAATCATCTTTTTCGATTTTGGTTTCTTTTCCGGAAGTTACGACGCCCGCAAAACGGTTGACATTCCCAAGAAGCAGGACTTCATCGGTATAACCGCTTTCTGCGGGAAACTCAGATTGTCCGGATTTTCCGCATGCGCTGACCCCGAGCACCAGGATGCATACGCAGGATAGAAGAATTCCTAAATGTCTTTTCATGATGTGTCTCCTTGTTTCTAATATGCTGCACACGAATTGTATTAGCAAGGTAATACAATTCGCAGTAAAAGTCAATGCATATATTATAAAACGAATAAGCTGAAAATGTTACCTGATTCCGTATTTTTATGTATACATATATATATGACCGCACAAAACGGAAAGATGCTACAATTATCAGAAATTAATGGCAGAATATGGTATACTGCATACAGAATCTTTACTGTATTAAAGCAGAAAACAGCCTGCAAAGGCTGTCTGGAAAAAAGGAGGATAAGAGAATGCAGCAATTTTTGGATACTGTCATTAACTGGGCCACATCGACCGGTGTCAAGATCATCATCGCGCTGGTGATCCTTTTCATTGCGTTTAAGATCATTAACGCAGTGGCAAAACGTTTTACCAAGAAGTTTGAAGCGAATTCGAAGTATGATAAGACCCTGACAAAGACCTTTATTTATGCGGGAAAGATCGTGCTGAAGATCCTTGTGGTGATCTGCCTGATCGGCTATCTCGGAATCGAGACCAGCGGTATTTCCGCACTGATCGCTTCCGTAGGTGTTGCTGCAGGTCTTGCTATTAACGGAACGTTAAGCAATCTGGCCGGCGGTATCATGATCCTGATCACCCGTCCGTTCCGTGTCGATGACTATATCAGCGCACAGGGAGAAGAGGGTGTCGTCGAAGATATCCATATCTGCTATACCAAGATCAAGACGACGGATAATAAGACCGTGTACCTTCCGAACAGCGGACTTTCCACCGGTACGATCGTGAACTATTCCGAGAAGGATCTTCGCCGTGTGGATTTCGAGTTCTCTGTTGCCGGAAATGATCCGGTCAAAGTACGCGAGCTTCTTCTTGATGTCTGCGCCAAAGAAGATAAAGTTGTCAAGGATCCGGTTCCGTTTGCAAGGATCAGTGACTATGGTGCAGGAAACGGTGTAAAGATCACGATGCGTGCATGGTGCAAATCTGCGGAATACTGGGATGCTTATTTCAACCTGCTTGACGGGGTAAAGGATGCTTTCGAAGCAAACCAGATCGTTGTTCCGTTTGACCAGCTGGATGTTCATATTAAAAACGACTGATTTATGTTACCTGTAAAAGAAATACAAACTTCCGCAGACGGGACCGTAAAATTTTTACTGCAGCTTGCGGAAGGAAATCTGATTGAAACAGTCTATATGCTGCATCCGTACGGCGGAAGCGTCTGTGTGACGAGCCAGGCGGGATGCAGCATGGGCTGTGCCTTTTGTGCTTCCGGTCTTTTAAAGAAACAGAGAAATCTTCAGGCGGAGGAGATGCTTGCCCAGGTGGAAACCGTTAAGGCATATCTTCAGGAAAAGGCGGAAGAGGAACAGACGGAAGCCGTCCCGCTTTCCCATATCGTTGTTATGGGGACGGGAGAACCGTTTGATAATTATGAGGAAGTGATCCGTTTCTGTGATCTTGTTACGGAAGAACCATACCGGATCGCACCGCGTCATCTTACGGTCAGCACCTGTGGACTCGTTCCGCAGATCCGCCGGTTTATCAATACGAAGAAACGGTATAATCTCGCCATTTCCCTTCATGCTCCGGATAATGAAGTCAGAAACCGGCTGATGCCGGTCAATCGGAAATATCCGTTGGAGGAACTCCTTCCGGCAGCAGCAGACTACTGCAGGGCAACGAAACGAAGGGTGACGTTTGAATATATTTTACTGGAAGATATGAATGATTCGAAGGAACAGGCTGAAAAGCTTGCGGCGCTTTTGCGCACGGAAGAGACGCATGACCTGTTCTATGTGAATCTGATCCCATACAATTCCGTCCGGGAAAATGACTTCCGGGGAACGGACAAAGAACAGGCGCTGGTCTTTTATGATACGCTGATGAAACACGGGATCAAGGCTACGCTGCGCAAAGAGCGGGGCGGTGATATCGCTGCAGCCTGCGGTCAGCTCCGTTTTCAGCACCGGATGCAGGATTCCGGCGCGGATGCGATAGAGAACAAAAAATAAATTTTTATAAAAGAGGAACATTATGCGGGAAATCGATGTAACAGTAATCGGAGAAGCGATTAAGGAAATGTGCTACGGAATCAATTATGAGCTGTCCGGCGATATGAAGGACGCTTTGCTGCGGGCAAAAGAAGCAGAGAGCAGTCCGCTTGGAAAGCAGATCCTGGGCATACTGGAAGAAAATATGGAGATCGCAAAAACCGACAGGATTCCGATCTGCCAGGATACCGGTATGGCGGTGATCTTTCTGGAAGTCGGACAGGAAGTGCATTTTACCGGAGGCAGCATTGAAGATGCCGTAAATGAAGGCGTACGGAAAGGTTATACGGAAGGCTATCTTCGCAAGTCGGTTGTTTCCGATCCGCTTCTCAGGGTCAATACAGGAGACAATACACCGGCGGTAATCCACTATTCCATCGTTCCCGGAGATCAGGTGAAGGTCACACTTGCTCCGAAAGGATTCGGCAGTGAAAATATGAGCCGGGTCTATATGCTGAAACCGGCAGACGGAGAAGAGGGCGTGATCGAGGCGGTTGTAGATGCTGTCCGATTAGCAGGACCGAATGCATGTCCGCCGGTCGTTGTCGGCGTAGGGATCGGAGGCACCTTTGAAAAATGCGCGCTCCTTTCCAAAAAGGCACTGACCAGACCGCTTGGCTCTCACAATGAAAAGGAGCATATCCGCAAGATCGAGGAATGCCTGCTGGAAAAGATCAATGCCTTAAAGATCGGTCCGGCGGGTCTCGGCGGGGATATCACCTGTTTAGGCGTCAATATTGAAACCTATCCGACCCACATTGCCGGGCTTCCGGTAGCAGTGAATATCTGCTGCCACGTGAACCGTCATATCAGCCGTGTCTTCTGATCACGGAAACTTCAGACATAGAAAAAGGAAGATAAAAATGGAAAAAAAGATACAAACACCGTTAACAGAAGAGACGATCAAATCCCTGCATGTCGGAGATATGGTAAAGATTACGGGAACGATCTATTCCGCCCGTGATGCCGCGCACAAAAAACTGACGGAACTGATTGAAAAAGGAGAACCGCTGCCGTTTTCCCTTTCCGGAAATGTGATCTATTATCTTGGGCCGACACCGGCAAGAGAAGGGCAGGTCATCGGATCTGCAGGACCGACGACATCGACCCGTATGGATAAATATACGCCGAAGCTTCTTTCCCTCGGCTTAAAGGGAATGATCGGAAAAGGCAGACGCGGAAGCGATGTTCTTCAGGCAATCCGCAGCGAAGGCGCTGTTTATTTTGCAGCAGTCGGAGGCGCCGGAGCGCTGCTTTCGAAATGCATTAAAAAGAGCCGTGTGATCGCGTTCGAAGAACTCGGCACGGAAGCAATCCGGGAAATGTTTGTGGAAGATTTTCCTGTGATCGTGGCAGCGGATGCGGAAGGGAATGATATTTATCAGTCCCTGTAGATCTTGTGGACTTTGTTATGCTCAAACATCCACCGCATAGCGTTGTAGCGTTCTCCTTCCCGCCATCCCTGATCGACGGAACCTTCTCCCTTAAAGACGATTTTGGCGTCAGGGTAGAGGCTTGTCAGATAGGCATAATCGTCATACGTGAGACCGCATTTTTCAATCCATAAACGCTTCAGGTTCGGAAGGTTTGTCAGGTATTCGGTGCTGTAGACATTGGTATAGCTGACATTCAGATCTTCAATCTCTTTGCATTTCTTTAAGAAGCTCAGATCGGAAACATGAATTGCAAAAATCTCCAGATACCGGAGTTTCGGGCAGTGTTTCAGCATGGAAAGATCATCCAGATAGCGGATATGCGCTTCCGAACGGTCGTAGGCATTATCCACTAAGATCAGGATCTTCAGCTTCGGCATAAACTCCAGAAATGAAAGATCAGTGACACAGTTGTGGCCCAGATCCAGAGCCACAAGATCGGTGCAGTATTTTAAATAATACGCATCTTCATTGGACATGAAAAACATCTGACTCGTATCTTTGTAGGTCGAGAAGGCGACGGAATCCGTCCGGATCTTCCAATGTTCCAGATCGATCGTCCAGACAATTTTGATCTCGGGATGCGCATCCTGTAAAGCGGCATACTCATCGTTCGTCAGACCGCAGTTCAGCATTTTGATTTTTTTCAGATTCGGGAAAAAGGCGATCGTCTCTTCCATGTCGATCCCTTCCGCTTTGATATCAATATCGGAAAGGTTGATCTTTTTCGCGTCTTCCTGAAAGGCTTTTGGTCCGATCTGAATCATCTTCGGACCCGGTGGCGTCGTCGGTTCAGAGACAGCTTCAGCGGAAGGTGTCTCCGGGGAAGCTTTTTTCTGTCCGAATCTGATGATTGCCAGAACACAGATCATGGCACCGATCAGAACGCATATCAGGATTATTGTGACGACATACTTTTTCATGTTTAGTCTGCATAAATCTCATGAATACGGTTGTTTAAGACCATATCTCTCATTGCCCAGTAACGGTCTCCGTCTCTCCATCCCTGATCAACGGAACCGGTACCGTAGTAGACCATTTCCACATCCGGGTAGATTTTCTGCAGTTTCAGGAAATCATCATAGGAAACTCCGGTGTGTTCCATCCAGAGTCTTTTCAGTTTCGGGAGTTTCTTCAGATACTTGATACTGGAAACACCGGTATAACTGATATTGAGATCCTCGATCTCCTTGCAGTATTTTAAGAATCTAAGGTCTGAAACGTTTGTGCAGAAAATCTCCAGATAGCGGAGTTTCGTGCAGTATTTCAGAACAGAAAAATCGCTGATGTAATTGATCCTTCCATTGGCATCATAGCCGTTGGAATTATCGACCATGATCAGGATCTTCAGGTTCGGCATATATTTCAGGAATGAAATATCGTAAACCCCGTTATGCCCAAGATCCAGAGCAACCATATCTGTGCAGTATCTTAAATACTGCGCAGTATCTTTATCGAGCCAGCGGCTGTCAGAACAGGTCTTCAGAGTGGAGAAGGCCACAGCGTCCGTACGGACCTTCCAGTAATAAAGATCGACTTCCCAGATGATCTTTACATTCGGATGATTATCCTGCAGTTTTGCATACTCTTCGTTTGTCAGACCGCAGCCGATCATGTTGATTTTTTTCAGGTTTGGAAGAGAGTCGAGGACTTCGTCCATATCGATTCCCAAAGATTTGACCTGAATATAAGAAATATCCGCTTTTTTTGCGCGGGCTTTGATTTTCACATCTCCGATCCGTACGGATTTTGGAGCAGAAGTCGTTTCTTCCTCGCTAGTCTGTTCTGATTCTGCTTCTTCAGCGGTTTCGTCTTCTGATTCGCCTTCGCCTTCGGATGCAGATTCAGACTCAGGTTCAGATTCGATCTCAGACTCGGATTCGGATTCCGGCTCCGATATCGTTTCTTCTTCCTCGGCCTCCTCGGTTAACGGCTCTGTTTCTATCTCCGCAGCCTGAGAAGGAGCCTGCGGGGTTTCAACGGGCGCTTCTTCTGACCGGCCGCAGCCGGCTGCGATCAGCGCAATGATTAAGATTGAGAATAAGATCAGTTTTTTCATAATAGAAAAGTATAGCACTTTTTCATAAAATACTAAATATTTTTGTTCAAATACACTTTAGTATGTTATCATAGTAAAATCAATTCAAAACAGGCGGAATTCTGCCTTGTTTTAGGAAAGGAAATAAGGGAAATCTATGACTGCAAAAAGGAAGTATTATCAGCCGGAATACGAAACCATGCCGGCAGAGGAAATCAAAAAACTACAGTCGGAGAAACTGGTGAAACAGGTTCAGCACGTTTACGCGCATGTTCCTTACTACCGGAATTTAATGGATGAAAAAGGGGTAAAGCCGGAAGATATCCGGGGCATTGAAGACCTGCATAAACTCCCGTTTGTTTCCAAATCAGATTTAAGAGACACTTATCCATATGGACTGCTTGCCGTTGATCTTGCAGATTGTGCGCGCATTCATTCTACTTCCGGAACGACAGGAAAAAGAGTGATTGCTTATTATACGCAGAAGGATCTGGATATCTGGAGCGATTGCTGTGCGAGGGCCTTGATCGCTGCCGGAATCGATAGAGAAGATGTTGTCCAGGTAAGTTATGGTTATGGACTATTTACCGGCGGTTCAGGCTTACATGACGGGGCACATAAAGTCGGCAGCCTGACAGTTCCTATGTCGTCCGGAAATACGGATCGACAGATGACATTTATCAATGACCTGAATGTTACCTGCCTTTGCTGCACACCGTCGTATGCGGCATATATTGCAGAAAGCTTTAAGGAAAAAGGGATCTCTCCGGATCAGATCTCTCTGAAAGCCGGTATCTTCG
>CAZOHB010000071.1:0-13183 GCA_964579345.1 uncultured Parasporobacterium sp. | reverse complement strand
ATCACCCTGAAAGACCTCATCTTCGGCAACATCTTCGGCTTTTTCAAGTTCCTAGTTGACATCTTGGTTTTCTGTACCTTCCACTTAACGGTCAGCGCCTTTTTGGCAGGCGTCAGCGTCGAAAGCGAGGTCTTCTGCGGGTTGATCGCAAAGTTCTTCCGGACGGATCCGACATAGTCTCCTATTCCTGTGATGGTAACAGCTGCCTTGCCGACATCTTTATTGTTCTGATAAGTCAGCTTATAATCCGTACCTTCCGTCAGCTTCACCCCGTCAGCCGTTACAGCCAGTTTCTGCGTCTGGTATTTGCCGTTATAGGTTTTGGCTTTGATTCCGGCAATCTTCGTATTTGCCTCAGTCAGTTCGACAGCAGGCTGGGTTCCGACAGGATAATAGTATCTGATGTTGTAATATGAAGCTTCTTTTACTATGATTTTTACGCCTTCCTTCGTTCCGTTGACAAAGATCTCCACATCATCGGCAAACGTATATCCGCTCCACTTATCGATTGATAGTTTGTAAGCATACTGGTATTTTCCCTTTTCAAGCTTATCGTCTGCAAATTTTTTAAAGGATCCACCTTCTTCCTCTGCATATTCCCAGCGATTCTCCTCAGCGTAAGGGGAAGGATGTACACCGTCCACCTGCTCACTTCCGCTAAATGACTTGATTTCAAGTCCTGCCGGATCATACGACCTCATTCCCTCGATCATCCGGGGAAGGGTCACTTCGATCCTTGTGATTGCAGATACCGGCTGGAAATCATAATAGATGTAAAAATCCTCCGGTGAATCTGCGAGTTTGACTGACCATCCGTAGAAATATGCGTAAAGATTTGCTTTGATCTTGTAGGTTCCGTAAGGCAGGGAATCTGTCGCAAATTTGTCACGCAGGTTGAACGCAGGATCATCCGAAGACAGATACTCTTCGTCATAGACCATTTCGTCACTGCTGTTCCATACACTGATATTGCTCCAGAAATAATCAACACCCGGGATTTCCCTGGAAGCATTTGTAGCAAATTTCAATGTGTCTCTTTCAATTTCAGGAGGTGTCGTACCATGATCCAAAACGCCTTTACCTGCAGGAGATTGAACGGCTTTACTGGTATCATATCCGACTTTAGAAGCACTGACCGTGAAGAAGTATTCCTCGTCCGTATAGAACATGCGCTGTCTGAATCCATCCCACTCCGTCGAGCCGTCAGTGATCACCTGATCCAGCGAGGATACATGATAAAGCGTTCCGTCATCGTTTTTGTCATAGAATTTAATATTGTATCTGACCTCATCCATTCCCGGAACAGGATCCCACTTCGCCGTTGTTCCATCCCAACGGACGTTTTTCGGAGCAGGCATCTGGCCAAAGCTTCCGTCCATGGGAACGAACGTAAAGCCATGTTCTTCAGCAAATGTGTGGGCTGTGGAACCAGGCATTCCTTTTAATGTCACATTATTGCAATATTCAAATACGTTGTCCTCAATCTCACAGTTCGGATTGCTTATCTGTACGGTGACGGGATTTTCATACCGGTAAGCAAATGCATAGAATACGATGCTTGACACACTCTCCGGAAGAACGATCTCCGTCAGGTTCGGATTCTGCATTGAAGTTCCTCCTACTGCGAGGATGCCTTCCGATACGGTAAACGATGTTTCTGTCCTTCCGTTTGGATATTTTAACAATCCGAGGCCGATATACTCTCCGTCCTTATACAGCTTTTCATAGATCACACCATCGATACTCTCATAGTTAGGGTTACCGGAAATAACGTGGATATTCGTAAGGTTGGAGCCGTCAATGAACCCGCCGCTATTAATAAATGTAACTGTTGAAGGGAACATAATGGTATCAGAAAGGAGCTCGCATCTCTGATAATCGATGGTCTCAACACCTTCTTCTATGATGACTTCTCCGATCGTACTCCAGTCCAGAGCATAGGACTCAAGCCACAGACCTTCTCCGCGAAGGGTAAGCAGATCAAGACTGGTATGACTGAAGCATTCTCCGATGATATGGGTCACACCGTCCGGGATCGTGAATTCCGTCTGCCCCGGTGCTTTTACGAACTTATACATGGTCTTTCCGTCATCAGCGAACAGATTTCCGTCGACTGCAAAGAATCCCTCATTGCCCGGAGCAACCGTAAATCCTGCGCCTTCAAAGGAACAATCTTCAAAGGCTCTCGAGTTGATACCGGTAATCGATGCCGGCAGGCTTACCGTCTCAAGATTATTTTCCTCAAAAACAGCGGCATCCATACTAACGATGCCTTCCTGCACCACAACGTTCTTTACTTTGGTATTTTTATAGAAAGGCGATTGCTGCCATCCTCCAACGGAAGCGACTCCATACGGTCCACCTTCCCCGTCATCTCCCGTAGGAATCAGCGTAACGGTGCCGGTAGCCTCATCAAATGTATAGTCTACGGTATCAGAAAGTTTACCCGAAGCAGGTATCTTTCTCTGGAATACAGCATAATAATCTACGGCATCCAATACCGTTACCGTAATTACAGGATCGGTACCGATGATCTCCCCGTCGCTGTCCCCCTTTCTCCACTCAAGGAATTCGCTTTCTTCTCCGGCCTTTGCATAGAGCTTTATTTCTTCTCCCTGTGGGATCGACTTATAATCACTGTAACTATAGGATGTATCATCAAAGCTGACCATATCGTCAGACGCGTATATCACGGTGTTATAAGCCTTAATATACACCGTCTTCGGTGGTCCGTACCCTGCTATCTGCAATATCGAAATCAGATAGTGTTCCTTTCCACTATCCGTATACGTGGATTCCAGATAGTCTGTCGAGGAATTGACCTGGAACAGCTGGTCGTTGTTGCGAAGATACAGATCTTCGTCAATGACCACATCGAACATAATGTAGTATGGTTCCCCATACTCTAACAATTCTGTGCTTCCGTTCAGGTTTGCACCGTCTCCCGGATCATCACTGATTCCGCTCCATCCGGAATCCGTATCAATGTAAAATCCTTCTCCATTATAGTTTTCTTCAGTCGGCGACTGCAATGCATCCAGATAGTTTGCATATGCCTCCGCGCCAGTCATGAACATATTAAGATTTGGAAGCGTAGATTGGTCATATTCAATGTCGATTGGTGACATTATATGTGTTTTAGGCTCGATTACCGCATAGTAAACACCACTCTCTTCAGATATCAGGGCACGGAAACCACTTTCACCCAGCATGCTGTGGAGCTTTGAAACCGGTGAATAAATACAGTTCTCATCGGAGCCGTTCGTTTCAAGCGACATGCGGCTTCCCTCACTGATTCTGATATCTGTAAGACCACTCAACGCCGCGCCGCGCAGATCCGCGCTTTCCCCTTTATAGGTGACCTTATAGGGAGTACTTATCATCAGCGCTTGCTCTGCCGCAATTCCAAATGCAGAACCGGAATCTACAGAATACGCTTCCATACTGAGGCTGGCGTTTTCGCAAATCACTACACTGAAACCTGATTTCACAGCATAAGCGCCTCCGGATGCGGTTACCTTGACTTTTACATCTGCTGTACCACCAATAAAGATACTGTCATTCGCGGTGCGCAGACCATAACTTGTAAAATCTGTCCCTGTATCTACGGTAAGTGTTCCCCAGCTTTCCGAAGAGATGAAAAGTTCATCCTGAACATATATACCGAACTGTCCTTTTCCGCCGATATAGTTTTCACCGATCAGATCGATCGCAACATTTCCGCGCTTTTCGCGGATATCAATTCCTGCGCCGTGATAATTCCTATATGTCAGCAAGCCCTTTTCCGCATTATAGTATGCATTCCATTCCACGCTGCTGTCATTGGTCGCCGTTTCTGAACCATTTACATAGTACGGAGCGTCTTTATCCAGCCAGACCGTGTTCTGGTAGCCATTCTCATCGATCCAGCCAACCGTAACCGCCGGTACCGCAGTAATTTCTTCATCCGCCTTCGCCCTTCCGGCTCCACCCATGGCGGGAAGGATGGTGATTACCATCAGGAATGCGCTCACCACAGACAGGATCTGTTTGAATGCACTGCCGACCGACCTTCTCCTCTGTCTCATAGAACTGCCCCTCCTTTTCTTTCATTAGCCTTAAGTGAGTGTATTCGTCTGAATTCAGTGTACCAAAAAAAATACAACCGCACAATCGTATCTATCGCCCGATTTTGGAAATTCCCCGACAAAAAGCCCCCTGACGGATCAGAGGGCTTCTCGAACTATTAAAATGGCAGATTTTTCTTTCACTATATTTTCATCAAAGATTTCTTTCTACCTTTTTATTCTTTATTACTTAACGATGATTGTGCACTTAAATTTCTTCTTCCCGACGGTTACCGTAATCACGGCTTTGCCTTTCTTCTTCGCGGTCACCTTGCCTTTCTTGGAGACTGCCGCAACCTTCGGCTTACTGCTCTTGAATGTCATCTTATCGGTCACGGTCACAGGGATCACCGATTTCGGGATTTGGTATGTCAGTCCCTTCTTCAGGGTCACCGTCTTCTTAATGCCCTGGATCTTCTTTGCGGTCACCTTGCCCTTCTGCACCTTGACCGTAAAGGTCGATTTCGCTCCGGCTTTGGTCGTTACCGTGATCTTTGCCTTTCCGGTTTTCTTTCCGGCTTTCAGTATCAGCTTGTTCTTGCTGATCTTGACCGACACGACCTTCTTCTTGCTGGATTTAGCACTCTTCAGTGAGTCTCCGGCCTGCATCGTCGCTTTGATCTTCTTGAAGGTCTGGCCCTTCTTCATCGGGACCGTGGTGTTGGAGACCTTTACGTTTCCGGCTGCGAGTGTCAGCGCAGGTCTCAGCTTCGGGATCGCCTCGGTCTCAATCTCACCGCATTCCGGGCAGGTTCTCTGCTTCTGGCCGTCTGCAAAGACCGTAGCCTTTTTCACGATCTTCCATTCTCCGAAGGAGTGCATGTGTGGAATCAGCATCACTGTTACTTCCGTCTGGTTTCCGGATGCGTCTTCCGCGGTCACAGGAAATTCCGTATATTGAGTGATCACTCTGTCTTCCATCCTGACGGATATCCATTCGTCCTCTTCGATTTCTTCTGCTTGTGGTTCACTCACCTCATACTCTTTGGTTTCGATCCTGAGGTCTGTTATCTCACCGTTCGCCTCCTTCTCCAGACATTCCTGATAATAGGATTCCTGATAATTTGCAGACTGGCTTATCAGATAGGTAAAAACGTATGTCCCCGGTCCGCCCCACTCTGCAGGTTCTACGATATACCCCATTCTGATCGCTCCATCGAAGTCTTCTTTTTCTTCTATATAATCTTCGAATCTGCTGTCAACCGATGAATAAGCAATATACTTTTTCGTTACGATGCCAACGCGTTGGATGGCAGTGCCGGGGAGCTCGAACCTGCCGTCCGGACCGGCGGTCACTCCGTTTACAGCCGCACCCGGTTCCGTCGTTCCGGTAAGCAGATAATGTCCATCTGCATCCACTATAAAGCTGTCCGCGTCCATCCGCAGGATCGGAGGAACTGTGTCGACATCCACCTGTACGAATGCACTCGTTTTATCCCCGGTGTCGGTGTTTGTCACAACGACTTCCAGCATTGCTGTTCCTTCAATGCCGGCAAACTCCTGGCTGAACTCTTTGCCCGTAGTCTCATATTTCACCCCTGACTCATCATTCTGCACGGAGGCCTCGATCAGATAATTGCCATCTGATAAGACATTGACCCCCAGGTTCAGTGAAGAACCGCAAAGCCCCTTATAAATGCTGTTTTCATCCTTTTGGAGCTCCCTGCCGTTCAGCAGGATCTGAAGATCCGCTTTCTGGTACTCACGAATATTCACAGGATCTGACATGCTCTCTTCACTGAAATCAACGGCTTTTTTATTCTCCGGATCCCTGTAGCGGAATGCGGAAACGCCGATACTGTAACCGTCACCCGGCTGCAGAGGAGTATGCTGCTCCTGTTCGGATCCCGTTTCTTCCGGCGCGGTTCCGCCGACCGTCGGTGCAAGGCGGAGCGTATACTTACCATCCTCATAAGATGTGGCTGCGCTGCATCCTGTTCCCTCCAGTGTTTTGTCTTCACCTACCGGAAGCATATAGCCGTATCCGGTATCCTCTCCGTCTTTGTATATCTCGATGCGGTAACCATCCGCATTTTCCACTTCACGGAAGGATGCGGTGACCGTCTCATTTCCGGTTGCCAAAGCAGAAACATCCTGCGGCATCTCCGGTGTATTGCTGTTAACGTAATGAACCGCGTCCCCGCTTGCCCAGCGGTCTAACGGGATCAATACCATCTCTTCGTCAGAGACCAGACCATCGCTGTCAAAGTCTCCCGTTTCGATTCTGTGGAGCGCTGCCGACACATAATAATCTCCGCTTTCTAAAAGCTCTCCACTAACAGGTACTTCAGAAGTGAAGGAATATTCCGAAACCCCTGCCGGTATCCTGATCGGATCTCCCGTGACACAGTCGCTGGAGTCCGGATCTTTTCCCATATAAACCTGAACTTCATAAGCTGCTTCCGGATCAAGGTTTCTGACTGTCCCATTCAGGGCAGTTCCGGTAAAGCCGGTAATATCCAGAGTTTCATGCATATCCGGGTTGCAGACATATAACTCCGGATCAGTATAGAGCATGAATCCATCCGACGAAATGTTCCAGCTGTGTTTTGTCGGATCAAGGTAAAGATACGCAGCGGTTACAAGGTCTGAATCCTCCTCTGTCTGCAGCCGGATATTGCCGTTGTTCGCAATCTCTCCTTCTTCTCCGAGTTCGATCTCCACTATCGGAGTCCCGTCGATTTTTAAACCGCTCAGGAATTCCTGTGAAGAGATTTCCTGCTCCGGTTTCACTTCAAGGATCACGGTATCTTCCGGTGACAGACCCGCGTCTCCTTTGTATGTAACCGTAAAATCATCCGACAGCTCATCTGATCCGGCTTTCAGACCTGCAGGTTTGATATTGATCCTCTGCTCTTTCAGTCCCGGGTCGACAACTGCAAGTCCGACAACCTTTTCATTCTCATCAACGATCGGAAGGGTCTGGACAGTGCCGGAACTGCTGTTAAAATGCGACTGGATACTAAAGTCCTCCATCGACGACAATGAATAATCATACCCGAAATCGGAAGGTGTAATAAAATACACACGGCCAAAGACACCGGCAACTTCACCATCCCAGCATATTCCGAGATATCCTTTTGCATTACTGAGCGCTTCCTTGATCAGATCCAGCGACAGGTCTTGTGAGAAATCGACCTTGGTATTGACCAGGGCTGCGGCCTTTGCAGTCGTCGAAAGAAGTGTGATGCCTCCGAACACGCCCCACGCTTTCGGGGTATTCAACGAAGCAGCTACTTTTCCGGTTGCATTCAGCTCGAAATAGTATTCTTTTGTTCTGGTAGATTTGCCGCCGAAGCCTCCCAGATCAAGACCTCCGGTAATAACGAGGATCCCGTCAAGCGGGTTCGAATCACTATCCGATTTTCCTTTCATCAGATTGATCTTTGCACCCATACCCAGCTTCAGCCTGACACCGTTAAAGACATTATAATCCGGCTGACCAGGTTGTCCTATGATGCGTTGTCCCGCACCCCACTTCAGACTCATGGACAGGCTTTCGATTATTTTCAGTCCATTCTCCCCCGGAGGGATAGCGAGATCCGATCCTTCGATACTGACGCCTGTTGCTCCGATGGCCACCCTTGCATCACCCTCGATGATCTTGAGTATCTTTGCTCTGGCTCCGATGATCAGATCCAGCGGCGGAAGTATGGTATAGTCTCCGTTCATCGTATCTGCCAGATTATCGAAGCCGACCGTAAACCCATTGATCTCTGCGACCGGAACGTCCGGAATGATCGGAATTGAGACGAGATCGGAAGCGAGAGAAGCCACCAGTTTATCCGGAACAAGCGCTCCGTCCACCTCTGTCAGTTTCAACTCGCCCGCGAATTCGAATACATCATATGCGTTGATTTCCAACTCAAAATAATAGTCCGGTGTCATCGTATCGACATGTCCCGACGCATGATTTACTTTCAGCCCGAACAGATTGACATTTTTGACATCCACTGTCGCATTGAGCCCTGTCAGGCCATATTCTTTTTTCTGTTCATTTGTATACCCCAGCCGGAACTGATCGATCTGGAATTGAACATTATCAAAAATCGTCAGGAACCGCATTCCTCCGGAGAAGTCGACGCTTCCGTCCTTGTGAATGGCTGCTCCGTTCAGTTCCGTTTTGGTATAAGGAACATTGACGGAGATGTACGCACTGTTATTGAACGGATCCAGTTCGATCATCAGGCCCTTCTCTGCATCATAAGAGAATTTCGGCTCCGCTCCATTGTTTTTCGATTTATAGAAACAGTAATTGGGAACATTCAGACGGATGTTCTGATAATCGATCGATGCGTCCGACCTCTTCAAGTGGAACCAGGCGTTCGGATCGTTCTTTGAAAACGAGGCACAAACGGTAGGCGACAGGTAAGCTCTCCCGCCTTTGAACTCATAATAATCCTCTGTCGGTATGTAAACAAAATTGCCGGAGAATACCGTACATGCCTTTTTCAGGAGCTCTTCTTCATTCTTCGCTCCTTCCACGACCTCTTCGACGGTAAAGCCATCCCCTTTCGGAATAACAGCGAGCCTTGCCGCATTTGTTTCTATCCAGGCGAATTCAGATTCAATCGTGTTCCCGCCTTCGCCTAAAGGAACGACCGTTTCCCCTTTTGCGTAAAGATTCCGAAAGCCCCAGCCTAAAGAATTCCATGATTCGTAAGTAGGTTTCCACCAAATAGCCATGCCATCAAAATTATTATCGCCTCCATAGCTGGTTATCTGCAATACATCTTTATCGGGGGCGGGAGCATCTCCTGCAGCCACATAGTACATAGCTTGTCCGCCATAAGGTGCCATATGTTTTCCTTCAACACCATGGACTAAGTTGTCAGAACCGCCAAAGGCCGCATCGTATTTGTTGGATAATAACACTAACGGATTTGCTTCATCGTAGGTAAGGGTGCCAACATCCGTATAAGACGGTAAATATTTACTACTGGCTGAGTCATAGTGTCCATTCGTATCTGTTATTGTGATTCCCTTGCTGATATTCACGATGCTGGCTTCCCTGGTACCCCCATCAAACGTCCCCCTCGATGCTACCATCGCTTTTACCTTGGTCTCGCTTTCATGTCCATAGTAGGGCAGCCTGTGGAAAGACATTTTGATATAAGTGCATCCGTCTCCAGTGTCTCCAGTAAGCCCCTCCCAATAAGCAAAGCAGCCAACCATGAATGTCCGTCCATGGGTATCCGGACCATGATCCTTCTCATATCTTTCCATCGTGACAGGAGCAGTATAAGTCCCGCGGTAGATCCCTTCGGTTGTTTCGATCAGCCGAAATGTTAATTCACAGGTGACCGGAAGCTCATTAAACGTGTATTGCACACTCAGGCCATCTTCGGCCTCAGAGGCTTCCACCGTCTTCGGTGTAAGATCGTAGAATTCTCCCTTTTCATAATAATCTAAGTGAAATTGCAGTTCCTGATAAATATATTTGTCGTAAGAGCCTTTCAGCGAAAGCACATCTTTATCCTTCGTCGGGACCGTCCGGCAGATCACTCCGCCTTTGGCATCGATTTCGAATGTGATATAATCGTTCCTGATCTGCGCGACATTCATTCCGTCCTTCGCAAAAAAGCTGACCTCCTGATCGGATCCTCCGATTACCGGGCCGACAAAGGCGAATGCCTGCCCGGGCAGGATACTGATACACATGATGAGTGACAGAATTACTGCCAGGCACCATTTCCAACCTCGTTTCTTCACGTTCATTTCTTTCCTCCTTACTTTCCTTTTGAATAACCTGCTAAAAAAGGAGCTCCCAGGGTGACTACTTCTTTTTTGAAGAATCCTTCTTTCTTTCCAGATGGTTCCGTATAATCACGGTCAGAACAACGCCAATCAGGAAAGCGGCCACTCCGACCAGAACATAGCCTCCGTACCCATGCAGCAGCATGGAAGAGCCGGTATACATATCCGTCGTTGGTCCGATCAGTCCGCCGCTTCCTGCCGCAAGCAGGATCAGACCTGCGATCGGAAGGAGACAGGATAAACCGAGAAGCGTCGTACGCGTTCTTTCTTTTCTGCGGCTCCGGTTCCGGATACGGGTATGCAGTTCTTCGATTCTTTGCTCCCTTGTCATAATTGAATCTCTCTATTCCGAAAAATAGTTTTCACTCTATATGTGTCGAATGAACGCAAAAAATCCTAACCTCTTTTTTGTATTTTTTTTATGCACAAAAAAAGCCGGCAAATTCGCCGGCAGTAAAGATGCAATAGATTCGCTGCTGCTAGAAAATATTGAGTTTTTCCCGGAAGAATCCAAGGAATACCAACACGATGATCAAAGGGATGGCACAGCCGATCCAGAAAACAGCACCGGACCGGATCACAAGCATATTGAAGATTGCATGGATCGTAATGACAAGGCACAGAAGCGCAAAGGAACCAATGACCTTAAGCCAGATCTGATCCAACAGGATATACAGACCGATTGCCATGAGCATACCGCAGACAACGTGCATAGCACCGGTTCCAAAGCCACGGATCAGAAGCTGCATCATCTCTTTGGGCCCATAGGAAGCAATAAAACATGCATTTTCAAAGGTGGCAAATCCCACCGAAACCATCAGCGCTCCGCGGATCACACGTTTTTTCTCCGGCCGGAAGATCAGAAGGTAAATCAGCACCGGAACAAACTTCATCGCCTCCTCCGTTACGGGAGAGATCTCGTAAGATGCCGCGACAGCATCCATCTGTACGATACCTGCTGCAAAGGAACTGATATAGGCGGAAAGAAGGCAGGTCGTCATTCCCGCAAAGAAGAACAACAGCGTCCTTCTTCCTTCCCCGCGAAGGATCAGTATTGCGATCAGCAGAGGCGCGACCAGGCAGAAGAAAATATTTTCGATATAGTTCATGCCTCTACCCCCTCTTTCTTCAGTGCTGGAATATAAAGAAGGAATGAGACGGACAGTAAAACATCAAACCAGTAATAGGGATGTAACAGGTTATCATCCAAAACAAAACTGGTGGATATCCACATTCCGTATTCCAACAGACAGAGGATCAGGACCAGGATACATAATAATCCTTTTGTTCCGTCTTTACGGCGTTCTAACAGTCTGTTGATAGCAGCATAGATCAAAACGCCCATAAGGATGGCGCTCAAAAGATTTCGGACGATCTGCGAGCCTCCTGCCTGAATGATGAAGAACACAGCCATTGCAAACGTAAATATGAGACCTAGAAAAGGAAGAAATCTCCAAGTCCGCTCCGGTTTCGGATATACGTATCTGAGCAGCAGATATAGAAAAATACAAGCTGCAATCCAGCACAGGTCGCAGATCAGTGAAAGCTGAGGAATATCTCCGAACAGCATCAGGCAAAGCTGATAGTAGACATCTCCCAGTACCCAGCATCCGTAAAACAGGGAAAGAAGGACCCATGCTTTTTCATGGGTTTTTACTGCCAGAGATAAAGCGATACCGGCGCTTATGACCAGCATTAAGATCTGAAACGCATTTTCATAGGTCTCATACATCGTCTGCTTCCTTTTCGAGATGCTTTTTAAACCGTATACAAAAAACGACCAGCAGCACGCCAAGGCATAAAGAAAGAAGCGCTACGATCACATACCCCAGTATCGGATTATCAGCAAGAATGCTGGCTGAAGCAGTCTCCGGAGAAACGATGGAATCATGAAGCGGTATGTTTGCAATACAGGTGGAAAGAAAGATAACTGCAGCAAGACAAACAACGCCTGCAGCGGTATAGACGCCGATCAGACGGTTGCGTTTTTTAACATTCCGCCGTTTTCTCATTCGACTGTGCAGTTCTTCTGTCCAGTCATCATAAGTCCTCAATGCTCAGCCCCTCCTTTTCCAATTCCTTTCGCATGCTCTTTTTTCCGTTTGTAAGTAAATTATCTATTTTCTTCTCCGAGCACCCCATGATCTCCGCTGCCTTTGAGTAGCTCAGGTCACTGTAATACACCAGATACAATGCTTCCCGGTATTGAGGCGCAACACGATTCAGACACCGGTACAAAATGGAATCCCGTTCCGTTCTCTGTGCTCTGTCGGCAGGAGCTTCCTCCATCGCCGGCAGCCGTTCATCCAACTCAAATTCGCTTCGTTTAAACCGAAGCCTCCACAATCTGTTTGCCTTGTTACGTGCAACTTTATACAGGTATGCTCTGAAATTGCCTTCCCGGATCTTTGGCTTGTCCACCAGAATGATCGTAAACACATCCAGCATAAGATCCTCTGCGTCATGCACATTATGAAGAAAGGCATCCAGATATGCCATGAGCTCCTCACCATGACGCAGCAGCAACTCATCGCCTGCTGACTGGTCACCCGCCAGATAGTGCTGATATAACTGATCATCTGACTTCAATGTCGATCCTCCCGGACAAACATCCTTGTTTTAATTATTGTAACAATAATAAGACCCGATGTCTAAAAGAAAAAACGGATGCTCACCACTCACTTACAAAAAAGCCCCCTGACGGATCAGAGGGCTTTCGGGAATGTTATTATGAATGTCTTATGATTTCAGTCTGATCAGAAGCTGTCCTGCTTTTACTGTGTCGTTTGCCTTAACGAGTACTTCCTCAACTTCACCGTCCATACGAGCGGTAACAGAGGTTTCCATCTTCATTGCTTCAACAATTGCAAGGACATCATTCTCTTTGACTTTATCGCCGACTTTGACATTGACCTTGGATACAGCACCCGGGATCGAAGCGCCAACATGGCTCTTGTCATTCGGGTCTGCCATCTCAACCTGAACAACGGTCGAAGAAACGGTCTTGTCCAGAACCTTCACATCACGAAGGGATCCGTTCAGTTCGAAGTGAACGGTGCGGTATCCTTCTTCATCCACATCACCCAGACCAAGATATTTGATCACGAGCGTCTTACCATCTTCAATGTTAACCTTGTTTGTCTCGCCGACAGCAAGTCCATGGAAGAAGACATGGCTTCCAAGTCTGGTGATATAACCGTACTCTTTGCGGATCTTATAGAAGTCTTCCACAACCTTCGGGAACATTACCCAGCTGACCAGGTCGCGGTCTGTGATCTCCTCTTCTTCTTTGAACTCGGTCAGATGTTTTTTAACCTCAT
>CAZOHB010000070.1:0-13566 GCA_964579345.1 uncultured Parasporobacterium sp. | reverse complement strand
GTTGGCTGTATTATCGGCATGACCGTTTTTCGGGAACCGCATAATGCATTAAAAATTACAGGCATCCTTCTGATCCTTGCTGCAATCGTATTTTTAAATATTCGTATGCCGAAAAAAGCAGCCGCATCGAAGAAGGAAGAAGGAATACAGATATGATCAAAAAAACGGATCTGAAACAATCAAATACAGAGACGGTCCGGCTGAATAAATACCTGAGCGATGCAGGCGTCTGTTCCAGGAGGGAAGCAGACAGACTCATCGAATCCGGAAGGGTTCAGGTGGACGGCCGCGCTGCTGTGATGGGAGAGCGAATCAGCGAAGGGCAGAAAGTATTTGTCGACGGCAAGCCTGTGCACGGCTCTGATAAACTGATCCTTCTTGCCTTGCACAAACCGGCGGGAATTGAATGTACGACAGACCGGAGCAATCCGGATAATCTGATTGATTTTCTGCAGTATCCGGAACGTGTCTTTCCGATAGGAAGACTGGATAAGAATTCGACCGGGCTGATCCTGCTTACCAATGCAGGCGATCTTTCTGACCGGATCCTTCGCTCGACGAATTTTCATGAAAAGGAATATCAAGTCAGGGTAGATCAGGATATTACCGCAGCCTTTTTAAAAGCGATGTCCGAAGGCGTAACGATCTATATCGATAATGAAGACCGGACCGTCACAACGAGACCTTGCGTGATAAAAAAGACCGGGCCGCGCACCTTTTCCATTATCCTGACGCAGGGCTTTAACCGCCAGATCCGAAGGATGTGCAAGGCACTCGGATACCGGGTCCTTTCCCTGAAACGCATCCGTGTCATGAATATTCTTCTCGGAGATCTTCCTGTCGGGAAATACCGCGATGTCACAGAAGAGGAACGGGAAGAGTTGATCAGGCAGTTATAATGCAGTGGAAGATCCCGCCTCCTTTATAGGCTGCAGGACTGGAAACAGCAAACACATTTATAAAAAAAACATCCAAGCCGGAGTAATCAAGATATGAATAAACAGGAACGTATCAAAGAATTAGTCGAATTGTTAAACCGCGCATCAAAAGCTTATTACAGCGAAGATGTGGAGATCATGTCCAACTTCGAATATGATGCGCTTTATGATGAGCTGGAGCAGCTGGAACAGGAAACGGGAATCGTTCTTTCCAATTCTCCGACCGTATCGGTTGGCTACGAAGCGGCCGAAGAACTGGTCAAAGAACGGCATGACAGCCCGATGCTTTCGCTCGATAAAACAAAAGAGCCGGAAGCGCTGGCGGCGTTTCTCGGCGATCAGAAAGGTCTGCTTTCCTGGAAGCTGGACGGTCTGACGATCGTACTGACGTATGAAAACGGACAGATGGTCAAAGCCGTCACACGAGGAAACGGTGAGATCGGTGAGGTCGTGACGGCAAATGCCAGGACCTTTGTAAATCTTCCGCTCACCATCCCATACACCGGAAGACTGGTCGTGCGCGGCGAGTCTGTGATCACGTATTCTGACTTCGAAAAGATCAACGAAAAAATCGAAGATGCGGATGCGAAATATAAGAATCCGCGAAACCTCTGTTCCGGATCGGTCCGTCAGCTGGATCCGAAGATCACAAAGGAACGAAGCGTCCGTTTCTTTGCTTTTTCCCTGGAAAGTGCGGAAAACATCGATTTTCAGAATTCGAATGAACGAAAGTTTCAATGGCTGGCGGAGATGGGATTTGCCGTTGTTCCGTACCGTGTCGTGACCGCTGCCAATATGGCGGAAAACGTGCAGTGGTACGCAAAGGAAATCGAACATTTTGATGTGCCATCCGATGGCCTGGTCCTGTTAATGGATGATATCGCATACGGCCTCAGTCTTGGCAGGACCGCGAAGTTTCCGCGCAATTCCATCGCGTTTAAATGGAAAGATGAGATCGCGCAGACAACGCTGAGAGAGATTGAGTGGTCTCCTTCCCGGACCGGGCTGATCAATCCGGTTGCAATCTTTGATCCGGTCGAACTTGAGGGAACGACTGTCAGCCGAGCAAGTGTGCATAATGTCAGTATTATCGAAGGGCTGCAGCTTGGGATCGGCGATACGATAACTGTGTATAAAGCAAATATGATCATCCCGCAGATCGCGGAGAACCTGACGAAGTCTGCGGACCTTCAGATCCCGGATACCTGTCCTGCCTGCGGTGGACCTACACAGATCAAAAATGAAAACGGCGTCAAGACACTGACCTGTCCGAATCCGGAATGTCCGGCGAAAAAGATCAAGACCTTTGTCGACTTTGTCAGCCGAAATGCAATGAATATTGAAGGCATCTCGGAAGAGACGCTCGAAAAATTCATCGGACACGGGTTCATCTCTGAATTTGCGGATATCTATCAGCTGGAGAAACATAAAGACGCCATCGTTTCCATGCCCGGATTCGGTGAGAAATCCTATGACAATATGATGAAATCCATTGATGCGTCCAGAAATACCATTCCTTCGCGCATCCTGAACGGCCTTGGAATTGCAGGCTTTGGAGCAGCAAATGCGAAAGCGATCTGCAGTTATTTTAAAAATGATCTGGATGCGATCCGGAATGCGGATGTGGAAGAGCTGACGGAAATCGATGGAATCGGGGATGTCCTGGCAGCAAACCTTGTTTCCTATTTCCACAATGAGGAAAACCGCAGAGCTGTGGATGATCTGCTCGAACAGCTGAAGATCGAGACCGAAACGGAAGATGGTACTTCCGACAAACTGAAGGGGATGACTTTCGTAATCACAGGAAGCCTGAATCACTATCCGAACCGCGATGCCCTGAAAGAAGAGATCGAAAAGCTCGGCGGAAAGGTCGCAGGCTCTGTATCTTCGAAGACCAGCTACCTGATCAACAACGATATCAACTCCGCATCCTCGAAAAATAAAACCGCGAAAAAGCTGGGCGTTCCGATCATCACGGAGCAGGATTATATTGAAAAAATCAGATAGTTTTTGTATGATAACAAATACTGTATACAGATAGGATGGTAAAGAAAAATGCCGATTAAAGTAAAACATGATCTCCCCGCAAGAGAAGTAATTGAAAAGGAAAATATCTTTATTATGGACGAGACCCGTGCGATCTCACAGGATATCCGTCCGCTTGAGATCATGCTGGTGAATCTGATGCCGCTCAAGGAGGATACGGAGATCCAGATGCTCCGTTCTCTTTCCAATACGCCGCTGCAGGTCAATCTGACCTTTGTCGCTCCGGCGCATCATGACCCGAAAAATACACCGGTCTCTCATCTGCAGCAGTTTTATCAGAAATTCTATGAGATCAAAGACAAAAAGTTTGACGGAATGATCATTACCGGTGCTCCGGTGGAACTGCTTGATTTTGAAGAGGTGGATTTCTGGGACGAGATCGTTGAGATCATGGACTGGTCTGAAACACATGTCACGTCAACGATCTTCCTTTGCTGGGCAGCCCAGGCTTCGCTTTATCATTTTTACGGGATCAAAAAACGGATCATGAAAGCGAAACATTCCGGCGTGTTCCAGCATAAAGTGCACCATCGCAAGACACCGCTGGTTCGAGGCTTTGATGATGTCTTCTGGGCACCGCATTCCCGCAATACGGAAGTGTCCATGTATGACATCGCAAAGACGAAAGAAGTCACCGTGCTTGCGGATTCTGAGGAAGTCGGCCTGTTCCTTGCGATCGCGGAAGAAGGGAAAAAGATCTTTGTCATGGGTCATCCGGAATATGACCGCAATACGCTGGATTATGAATATAAAAGAGATTTGAAGCGCGGACTGAATCCGAACATTCCGAAGAATTATTATCCGGATGATGATCCGTCGAACAAACCGCTTCTTACCTGGCGCGCGCATGCCAATACCCTGTATACGAACTGGCTGAATTATTATGTTTACCAGGTAACGCCGTATAAAATTGATGATATTAAAGGTAAGTAATTTATCTATTGACTATTTTTTAAATGAACATTTTCCGCCGCCGCCAGCTATGTCCCAGCTCTCATTGGCCCCGCTGGCGCTAAGACGCGCACGGGACCAATGGAACCGCTGGCGCAGGCGGCGGATAGGAACGGAAAATGTTTTATAAATGAAGTAAATTAAAAACTATCACAAATATAGCTATTCATATTCACTATCTGTTATAATAATCGTTGCAATTATGTTTACTTCAAGCATTTAAGATAAGCAATTTTCAGGAGGGAAATCTAATGGCTACCAAACAAATGTATAAGAGAAGCGAGATCGGACCGGGAAAACAGGGCTTTTCCAAGACCCGTTCCATCATCGAGGCTGCTTTCTACGGAAACAACGTCGTAGAAGTTCCGGATATCAAGACGGCTTACAATCTTGCAAAAGAGTCTCCGGGAACTGTTGTAACGGATATGCCGGTTTACAAGGGAGAAACGTTCGGTCTTCCGGAAGATGCAAAAGTTCTGCTGTTTAATGACGGTTCCGTTACAGGACGCTGCGCGGCAGCAAGACGGATCATCGGTGAGCCGGGCGTTGATACGACCGATCTTGATAAAAAACTGATGGATGCCATTTATGATACCCGTTATTCCACGATGTATCACGCAACCTGCTTTATCGGTCTGGATCCGGAGTTTATGGTAAAGGCACATCTCTTAATTCCGGAAGGAGAAGAGAACAACCTTTACAACTGGATGATCAACTTCCAGTATATGTCTGATCAGTACAAGGAAATGTACAAAAACAGCCGTGTGATCGAAGGCGAGTCTGACATCTATATCTTCTCTGATCCGCAGTGGAGCCATCCGGATCATCCGCTTGGACTGACCTATTTTGATACACCGAATAACTGCGCGGCTCTCCTTGGAATGAGATATTTCGGCGAGCATAAAAAAGGAACGCTGACGATTGCATGGGCGATCGCAAACAGAAACGGTTATGCTTCCTGCCACGGCGGCCAGAAGAAATACACCTTAGCTGACGGCAGCACCTATGTAGCATCCGTATTCGGACTTTCCGGATCCGGAAAATCCACTCTGACACATGCAAAACACGGCGGCAAATATGATGTAACGGTTCTTCATGATGACGCATTTATCATCAACACCGACACCTGTTCCTCCATCGCACTGGAGCCGACTTACTTTGACAAAACGGCAGATTATCCGTGTGACAGCGAAGACAACAAATATCTTCTGACCTGCCAGAACTGCTCCGCAACCTTAGACGAGGACGGAAAAGTTGTTCTAGTTACAGAGGATGTCCGTAATGGAAACGGCCGTGCGATCAAATCCCGTCTGTGGTCTCCGAACCGTGTAGACAAGATCGATGAGCCGGTCAACTCCATCTTCTGGATCATGAAAGACCCGACGATCCCGCCGGTAGTAAAACTGAAAGGCGCTTCCTTAGCAGCTGTTATGGGCGCAACCCTTGCAACCAAGAGAAGCTCTGCGGAAAGACTGGCTCCGGGCGTAGATCCGAATGCACTGGTTGTTGAGCCGTATGCTAACCCGTTCCGTACCTATCCGCTGGCTAACGACTATGAGAAATTCAAAAAACTCGTAGAAGAAAAAGATGTTGACTGCTACATCATCAACACCGGTGACTTCTATGGCAAAGATGTTACAAAAGACATTACCCTCGGTGTTCTTGAAGCAATCGTAGAGAAGAGAGCAGACTTCAAACAGTGGGGACCGTTTGAAGATATCGAGATCTTCGAGCAGGAAGGCTATGTACCGGATCTGGAAGATGCAGATTATGTAGCAGCTCTGAAGGCAAGAATGAATGACCGTCTTGAGTTCGTGAAATCCCGCGAGATCTTCAAGGATGGTTATGACAAACTTCCGGACGATGCACTCGAAGCAATCCAGAAAGTGATTGACTGCCTGGCATAAAGCCGAGGAAAAAGCATATAAAAAGGGACAGCAATGTCCCTTTTTTTTATGCTTTTGACGAGGTTCATACCATGAGACTTCCTTTCTCTTTGTTGACGAAAACCTTTTTCAGTGGTATTTTTATATAGTCAAAAATCTCCGATCCCGGAGGGCCTAAAACCAAACGGTCATGGCTGTCGGGACGGGGTGGTCAAAGAAATGCGGCCGCCTTCCATGATTGAAAAGGAGAATCATATGTTTTCAAATTATATTCCAATTGAATATGAATTCTGTATTACTCCTTTTCAACCGGAGTCTTTCTTGACGAGACTTTATAATTGGTTTTTAAACCAAGTCCGGAAATCAACATTTTGAAAAGGAGAATTATCATGAAAAAAACAATCACACTCATTATCTCAGCTTTGCTTTGTATCGGTATGTTTGCAGCCTGTGGCGGTGGCAGTACGCCTACACCAGCCGGATCATCCTCGCAGGGCGGAGATGCACCTGCTGCTGAACAAACAGAAATCATTATCTATGCGGCAGCTTCCCTGACCGAATCCATGGATCAGATCATTGCTGCATACCAGACAGAGAATCCAAATGTAAAGATTACACCGAATTACGGATCTTCCGGAACGCTTGTGGAACAGATCATTGAAGGCGCTCCGTGTGATATTTTTGTGTCAGCGGCAACCAAGCAGATGAACCAGATCGATGTCACAGCAGATGCGGAAGTGAACCCGGAAGGAAACGATTTTGTTGTTCAGGGAACCCGTGTAGATCTTCTTGAAAATAAATGCGTGTTAGCAGTTACAGAAGGTAATCCTGCAGGACTGACATCCTTTGATGATCTGAAAGCTGCATTTGAAAAAGACGACTTTCTTTTTGCCATGGGCGGAGAATCGGTCCCGGTCGGCGCATATACACAGAAGATTTTTGAATCACTTGGTCTGGATGAAGCTGCATTAGCAAACGCCGGCAAGATCACCTATGGCGAGGACGTAAAGGGCGTTACCTCCGCCGTTACGGAAGGTGCTGCACAGGCAGGTGTTATTTATGCTTCGGATGCATATTCAGCAGGTCTTACCACAGCAGCAACCGCAACCGAAGAAATGACCGGCGGTAAAGTCATTTACCCGGCAGCACTGATCAGTACCGGACAGAATCAGGAAGCTGCAAAAGCATTCCTCGAGTATCTGAAAGGTTCTGTCGCAGCCGGATATTTTGAAGGAGTCGGATTTACCACATTACAGTAAACAATAAGAAACCATGAACTTATTTCCGTTATTAAACTCATTACGAATCGCAGCCATCAGCACCGTTGTTGTATTTTTCCTCGGTCTGTTCTTTGCGTACTATATTGCAAAGCTGCCTCGCATCCTGAAAGGAATTCTCGATGTGATACTGACGCTGCCTCTCGTTCTTCCGCCGACGGTCGTTGGTTATCTTGTGCTTCGGCTGGTCGGTCCGAAGAGAGTATTGGGAAAGTTCTTCCTTACCGCCTTTGGCTTTACCGTCCCGATGACCTGGTGGTCTGCGATCATCGTTACGGTGATCGTGATCTTTCCACTCATGTATCGTACTGCCAGAGGTGCGTTTGAATCTTTTGATGACACACTGAAATATTCCGGTCAGACGCTGGGTCTTTCCAACAGCTATATTTTCTGGCGCATCCGGCTGCCGTATTGCAAGCAGGGAATACTCGCAGGCACGGTTCTTGCGTTTGCAAGAGCTTTAGGAGAATACGGTGCAACCAGCATGATCGCCGGCTATATTCCGAATCATACGGCGACCATATCGACAACGGTGTACGCCCTCTGGAAGAATAATCAGGATGCGGAAGCGTTTAAATGGGTTTTGATCAATATCGCGATTTCCGCCATTGTTCTTCTTGCAGTGAATCTGATTGAAAAAAGAGAAAAACAGAAAGGGGTTACCAGCCATCGCACTTCAGGTTGATATCGAAAAAAGAATAGGTGATTTTGAGCTGAAAGTCCGGTTTGAAACGGGAAACGAAATGCTTGCGATCCTCGGCGCTTCCGGATGCGGAAAAAGCATGACGCTGAAATGCATTGCAGGGATTGAAAAGCCGGACCGCGGCAGGATCGTTCTGGACGATACGGTTTTGTTTGATTCGGAAAAGCACATCGATCTGAAACCGCAGAAACGCATGGCCGGATATTTATTTCAGCAGTATGCGTTGTTCCCGAACATGACCGCGCTTCAGAATATCATGTGCGGCGTGCGCAGCGGAACAAGGACGGAAAAAAGGCAGAAGGCCATGGAGATGATCGACCGTCTGCATCTGAACGGATGTGAGAATAAAAAGCCTTCTATGTTATCCGGCGGACAGCAGCAGCGATGTGCACTCGCCAGGATCCTTGTGAATGAGCCGAAGGTCCTTCTTCTGGATGAGCCGTTTTCTGCACTGGATGCGCATCTGCGTTTTCACACCGAGAGACAGGTGGAAAGGATCATCCGCGAATTTGGAAAGACCGTGATCTTTGTGTCCCATGACCGCGATGAGATCTTTCGGCTGACGAATCATATTGCGATCATGGAAAACGGACATTTTAATATCCTGGATGAAAAACACGAAGTGTTCCGGGAACCGGTCACGGTAGGAGGAGCAATACTTACCGGATGCAAAAATATTTCGGAAGCGTATGAAATTGCACCGCGGAAAGTGTTTGCACAGGATTGGGGAATCGAACTGGCAGTCGGAGAGATTCCGGATGATCTTCGAGCGGTCGGAATACGTATGCACGACATTATACTGAATGTGGAAGAGGCAGAAGAGGAAAACGCCTACTGCTGTGAGGTGCTTGGAGAAATCGAGAATCCATTTTCCTATTCGGTGATGCTGAGACCGGAAGGAACCGACGGTGACAGATATATTCTGATCGACATGAAAAAGTCGAAATGGAACCGGATGCGAAGCGATCACTTGAATGTAATCATACCAAGAGATAGAATATTATTATTAAAATAAAGCAGTAATAAAGGAGAATAGTTATGCAGACAAAAATGGGACCGGTTAATGCGCTTCCTTCTCCACAGGAAGCCATTCAGATCATTAACGATGCGTTTTCATTTCAGGTTCAGACGGAAACCATTCCGCTCTTAGAAGCAAAGGGCAGAACGCTGGCGGAGACAATTAAGGCGGAAGAATATCTTCCGGTCTTCAATCATTCCGCAATGGACGGTTATTCCGTGATCGCTTCTGATACAAAAGGCGCATCCAAAGACCATCCTGTGATCTTAAAACTGGCGGGAGAAGTCCTGATGGGGGATGCTGCAGACAAACCGCTCGAGAGCGGAACCTGTGTGTATACGCCGACCGGAGCAGCTGTCCCGGAAGGAACGGAATCTGTCATCATGGTAGAAGATACCGCGAAAAATGATGATGGAACGGTCTCAATTTTTGCAGAAATAGAACCGGATACCAATGTGATCTTAAAAGGCTCTGATGTTTATCCGGGCAAAGTGGTTCTGGAAAAAGGACGCATTTTAAATATCTCAGATATCGGAGCGCTTGCAGTGCTTGGAAAGACCAAAGTCGAAGTGGCGAAAAAACCGCTGATCGGTATTTTAAGCACTGGCGATGAGCTGATCGATATTTCGGAAACGCCGAAGCCGGGCCAGGTACGTGACGTAAACTCCGCAACGCTTGCGCTGCTGATGGAAGAACTCGGCGGCATCTCAAAAATGTACGGCATCGTGAAAGATGAGAAGGAATCTCTTTCTTTATCCATTCAGAAAGCCATCGAAGAATGTGATATGGTCCTTGTTTCCGGCGGAAGCAGTATGGGAGAAAAAGATGCGACCGAGGAGATCATCGATCAGCTGGGCGAACTGATCCTGCACGGAATCCGTATGAAGCCGGGAAAACCGACGATCATCGGCAATGTCAACGGAAAGCCTGTCATCGGCGTACCGGGAAATCCGATTTCTGCCTTCTTTGTTGCAAGGATCTTTGTGAAGAAAATCCTGTTGAATATGCTTGGTGCAGAGCAGGAGGAGCTGTTTGTAGATGCAATCCTGACGAAAGATCTGAAAGCCAATAAAAAACGCTCACAGTTTAATTTCGCAAAGCTCCATGCAGAGGATTGGGTCAGCTACGCAGAGCCGGTAAAAATGCAGTCCGGATTAATGACCAGTATCGCAGGCTGCGACGCTTTCTTTGCCACCATGCTTGGAAACGGCGATCGCCACGAAGGCGAGAAAGTCACCGTACATCCGATCTGATGTATTTAGTATAGAAGCACTCCATTCCTTGTTGCCGCCAGCGCCAGAGCAACTCGCTGAGCTCGTTGTCCGTTTTCGGACAATGGCTGTCAGTGCAAGCACTGCAGCCGCTGTCCTCAGTTCGAGCAATCTTTCCCGAGTGCGCGTTTTAGCGCCAACGAGGGAAACGATTGTCTGGATATAGCTGGGCGGCGATGGAGTGCTACAATAATAGACAATCAGCCCACGGAATGTTCATTGATTTCAAACGCAACATTTGCTATTATGTTGGTGTCCCAGAACGCCCCGTTCTGACATTTTGAACCTACATTGATTGAAACGGGATTCCAATATTTTTTGGCGGATGACATGCCTCCTTCGAGTGGACTTCAGAAACCAAAGTGAGGTGAACCCACCTGGCTAGCGCTAGGAATCAAAATTCAGAACAACGTTTTGGGAAACATGATCATCGGAAGCTGGTTTGAAATGACGGAAATTGGGGACGTGATTTTCAATCAGCTTATATGAGGAAGGGCTGACGAATTCTGTCAGCCCTTTTATAAAATCAAATGAATTGATGTGGAAATTGAAATATGAAAGATTCATTCGAAAGAGAAATCACATATCTGCGCTTATCGGTTACGGAGCTTTGTAACCTGAGATGCCGGTATTGTATGCCGGAGGACGGGGTCTGTAAAAAATTGCATGAGGAAATGCTGACTGAAGAAGAGATGATCATGGCGGTTCAGGCTGCAGCATCTCTGGGAGTTACAAAACTTCGCATAACGGGCGGAGAGCCTCTGGTCAAGAAAAATATTGTTTCCATCTGTGAAAAAGCGGCAGCGGTTCCCGGTATTCGTGAGGTGGCGATTACCACCAACGGAACGCTTCTGCCGCAGCTGGCAGCGCCTTTAAAAAATGCGGGCGTATCAAGGCTTAACATCAGTCTGGATACCCTGGACGCTGAGAAATACAGATATATTACAAAAAAAGACGAATTTGAAAAAGCCATGGACGGGATCCATTGTGCACTGGATGCCGGTTTCGATAAGATCAAGATCAATGCCGTTCTCATCGGCGGATTTAATGATGACGAGATTCCTCAGCTTGCGGGTCTTACAAGAAAGATTCCGGTGGATGTCCGCTTTATTGAACTGATGCCGATGTATGACAGCGGAGACTTCGGACCGGAGGCGTTTATTCCATGTGAAACGGTTCGGAAGGTTCTTACGGAATTGCAGCCGGCAGAACCGGACGGAGGTGTTGCAAAGCTGTTCCGCTTCCCGGACGGGCTTGGCAATATCGGACTGATCAGTCCGGTCAGCGCGCATTTTTGCGGAAGCTGCAATCGGATCCGGCTGACGGCAGACGGAAAGATCAAACCATGTCTGCATTCGGAAGAAGAGTATTCGCTCAAGGGGCTGAATCTTCCGGAAATGACGGAGATGCTTCGTACCGCGATTTTAAGCAAACCGGAATGGCACGGAACACTGTCATATTCGGAGCGCACACATACAACGAGAGATATGAATCAGATTGGCGGCTGAGAGGAGTTAAGTATGCAGAACCAGGAAGATTTCACACATTTTAATGAACAGGGCAGAGCAAAGATGGTGGATGTCGGAGAGAAGCCGGTAACAGAACGGACAGCGACGGCGATGGCCAGAGTTCTTGTCAGTCCGGAAACATTTGCACTGATCAAAAGCGGCGGGATGAAAAAAGGAGATGTTCTGACCGTTGCGCAGGTTGCGGGTGTTATGGGAGCAAAACGCACGCCGGATCTGATCCCGATGTGCCATCCGATCGCGCTGACGGGAATCGATCTTGATCTGCAGTTAAATGAAAAAGAGTTTGCAGTGGAGATCCGTGCAACCGTATCCTGCAGCGGAAAGACGGGAGTGGAGATGGAAGCGCTTACGGCAGCTTCCACAGCAGCCCTGACTGTTTATGATATGTGTAAAGCCGTCCAGAAAGATATCATGATCACAGATGTCTGTCTTCTCACGAAAACAGGCGGCGTGCATGGAGATTTCAGCAGATAGTTTTTAGTGAAAGATTTGGAAAGGAATATGAATATGGGATATCAGGCAGCAGTAATTACGATCAGTGATAAAGGAGCAAGAGGGGAACGTGAAGATACGAGCGGGCCGTCCCTTTGCCGTATTTTGACGGAAGCCGGATATGAGGTCATCTATACCAATATCATTCCGGATGAAAAAGAACAGATCAAGCAGGAGCTGATCCATTGCGCAGACGATTTAAAAGCCGCACTGATACTGACGACCGGCGGTACGGGTTTTGCTCCGCGCGACATTACGCCGGAGGCAACCGTGGAAGTGGTAGAGCGTCTGGCACCGGGCATTCCGGAAGTGATGCGTGCAGAGAGTATGAAGATTACGCCGCACGGCTGCCTTTCCAGAGAGACCGCAGGAATTCGCGGACGTTCTCTGATCATTAATCTTCCGGGCAGTGAAAAAGCGTCCCGTGAGAATCTGACAGCAGTATTAAAGCCAATCGCACATGGACTGAAAATGCTGTTTTCGGAAGGCTCTGCTGAATGCGCAGCAAATATCGCTGCTGAAGCGAAAAAAGAGGACAGCAGCCTCGTGATCAGTAAAGAGAGACCGTCGGTGGATGCCTGGATGAAAGAGGCAAAGAAAGATGCTTCCGCGCCTCAGATCGGCATGTATCTGACCCATAACGGAATCGTTCGTCTGTCTGCAAAAGCAAAAGTACGGGAAGGGAAAGACGTTTCCGATGTCACCGGTATGTTATTCTCTTATGAGGCGGATAAAGTAAAGAAAGCCATTGAGGCTGCTTATCAGATGGAGGGCATCTATTATATCCGTGTCTGGCTGAATGAAGGTGAGCTGAAGGTCGGAGACGATATCATGCTGGTACTGATCGGCGGAGACATCCGTCCGCATGTGGTCGATTGTCTGCAGACACTTGTCGGCACGATTAAGAATGAATGTGTAACAGAAAAAGAACTGTATTAACAGGACAACGGGAACGATATGTTTTTTCAATGGAACGCGCAGACTTTTCAGTGGTTTGAAGATGCCTCTGCCTATACCGGATATAACCGGGAGCTTGCAAAGCTTCTTCTTCTGCATCTGAAAGACTGCCGAACGATCTGTGATATCGGATGCGGGATGGCGCTGGTGGATTTTGAACTGGCGCCTTTCTTTGATGAAGTAACCTGTACGGATATCAACGAAGCCGCGATCCGGTATGTCGAGCAGCAAACGAAAGAAAGAAATCTGAAGAATCTGCATCCGGTACATACGGACGGCATGCAGCTCAACGGAACATACGATGCGGTTATGGCGTTGTTTCATGGAGACGTTGAAACCGTGGGCGAGCGCTACCTTTCCTATGCCGGGAAAAAGCTGATCCTGCAAGTGCATGCAAGCGCATATGGTTCGACCGGACCGGAAAAATACCGGATCCGCAAATGCTGTGATATTGACGGAACCAAAGAATGGCTGGATCAGCAGAAACTCTCCTATTCC
>CAZOHB010000069.1:0-13592 GCA_964579345.1 uncultured Parasporobacterium sp. | reverse complement strand
GTAGAACGCTCTTCGATTTTCTACGGAGATGGAAATACGCCAATCGCAAAATACAAGGTCGTTCTGAAGAAACAGAAAAACGGAAGATATAAACTGTACAGTATTAAGGAGACCTGGATCGATCCCGGATATGCGAACTGGTAAGCTTAATTCCAAATATAAAAAAAATTAAAAGGGGCTTTAAGCCCCTTTTATTGTGCAAAGAATTGCTCTTATCGTCTTAAGTATTCCGCAGATACCGGGAATTCGAAATAGGTATCCGGGAACGGTTCGTTGGCCAGGGTGAAATGCCACCATTCGCAGTCGATCGGCAAAAAGCCGTTCCGCGTCATGACATTCTGCAGCATCATCCGGTTTTCATACTGCTCGTCCGTGACCTGTCTGCAGTCCGGATGGGACACCTCGCTGAAGAAATCGAACGGGCTTCCCATATCCACTTCTTTTCCGGTCCGCATATCCAGCAGGGTCAGATCCACGGTGCTTCCACGGCTGTGGCTGGACTGTTTTGCGATATAGCCTTTGACAAAGAGCTCCTGTTTTTCCAGATCCGGATAGAAGAATGGTTTCATCCGCAGGTCCTGATCTTCGATCCCCCAGAGCACAAAGTGTTTGACCGCGCAGGCCGGGCGGTAGGCATCAAATATTTTCAGGCGGTAGCCCTGCACATTCATTTCATTGGCAACGGACTTCAGCGCGCGGGCAGCTTCTTTTGTAAGAAGCGCTACCGGCTCTTCATATCCGTCGACCCGGTCACCGATAAAATTGTAGGTGGAATAATACCGGATCTCCTGCACGATTCCCGGCACATGATCCGCAAGTACAACAAATGCGGACGGATCCATGGTTACTTTGCTTTTATAATCGGTCATTTATATTTCCTTTTTTATCTGCCTTTTGCAGATCGTTTCAGACTTTTCTGCCATTCTTCCGCTGTGAGGCTATCGTTTTCAGACAGGATTATTTCTTCTTTTTCTCTTCCCGGATCCGGCTGCGGACATAAGCAAACGCTTTCTCCTCGCCCTCTTCCTTTAATACGAAAAGCATTTTTTCCAGCTCATCGCTGGTCTCCTCGTGGATCATCAGATGTTCCTTTGACTTCATAAAATACTCATAGGCCGAGGCGTCTGTATACGTGTCTTTCAAATACACCCGGCAGGCTGCGATCCGGTCGCAGAACATCTCCGCCACATAGCGGACCGGCATCCGGTAGCCGCCCATCCGCACCGTTCCGTCCGGA
The DNA here is from genome assembly GCA_964579345.1 of uncultured Parasporobacterium sp. Classification (GTDB taxonomy): domain Bacteria; phylum Bacillota; class Clostridia; order Lachnospirales; family Lachnospiraceae; genus RGIG5612. The sequence continues at coordinate 12,355 of CAZOHB010000069.1, read as the reverse complement.
TCAAAACAGTAGTCGATCCAGTATTCGAGATGGTGGCGGTTCCTGCCCTTGTGATGCAGCCAGGACATCGAGACACCGGTCTCTTTTCGCTCGGCATCGTTCGGGCTTCTGTCTCCCTGATAAAAACGGGCGCCGGTCCAGAACTCTGTCGGCGAATACTTGCTCAGGTCGTGCGCCAGTCCCTGCCGGTACAGACCTAAACGAAAGCAGTATTTGCACACCAGATTCCGGTGCTTTGTAATCGTTTTGAAATGTTGAAACGGGTGCATGAAAAACCTTCTGTTTCCCGGAAACAAATCCGTGTAATTACCGCTAATCTTATCACCCTCTGCAATATCTTACCAGTGTTTTATTCTATCAGTAGAAGACTGCTCTCGGTTTTCCCTCCTTTCCGCCGCCTGCGCCAGCGGTCCATGTACCCGAGTGCGCGTCATAGCGCCAACGAGGGTACTGAGAGCTGGGACATTACATTGCTACTAAACTCGCGCAAGCGCTCGTTAAGGGCAATGCATGGCACGCACTAAACTCAAGCTGCGCTTGCGCTTGCTTTCGCCAAGTGCTCCGCTCAAGCTGGCGGCGGGGAAAACCGAGAACAACATTATCTGATTTTTTTGTGGTGTTATCAGCAAACAGAGGGTATAATGATTCGTATATTTTTTTTAGAACCCCGAAACCCTGAGCAGTATCCAGGAGGTAGAAAGATGAAAGGACTTTATATTCCCGAAGGTTATCAGACACCCCTCGACGAATACGAGATGCAGCGTGCGATCGTATTTATCAAGGACGTATTTCAGAACGAACTTTCCGACGCTTTAAATCTGAAGCGTGTGTCCGCACCGCTGTTTGTAATGGAAGCGTCCGGTCTGAACGATAATCTGAACGGCGTAGAAAGACCGGTCTCTTTTGATATTCCGTCTCTCGGCGGCGAAGAAGCACAGGTCGTACAGTCCCTCGCGAAATGGAAACGCTTTGCATTAAAACGTTATGACTTCCGTGTCGGCAATGGTTTATATACGGATATGAACGCGATCCGCCGCGATGAGGAACTGGACAACGTCCACTCCATCTACGTGGATCAGTGGGACTGGGAAAAAGTGATCACGCGTGAAAACAGAAACCTCGATTTCCTGAAGCTGATCGTGCGCGCAGTCGTTCATGCGATCTGCAACACTGCCGACCGTGTAAAGGTACACTATCCGCAGATCGACGTTGCCCTTTCACGCGATGTTGCTTATATCACAACGCAGGAACTCGAAGATATGTATCCGGAGCTGACCGGCCAGGAACGCGAGAACGCTTTTGTAAAGGAGCACCCGACCTCCTGCATCATGCAGATCGGCGGCGCGCTGAAATCCGGAAAGCCGCATGACGGCAGAGCTCCGGACTATGATGACTGGGATCTGAATTGTGATATCTTTTTCCGTCATGAAACGCTGGACCGTGCGCTCGAGATCTCTTCCATGGGTATCCGTGTGGATGCGGAATCTCTGGACCGCCAGCTTACGATCGCCGGATGCGATGACAGAAGAAACCTGCCGTTCCACAAGATGCTGCTGAACGATGAGCTTCCGCTTACGATCGGCGGCGGTATCGGACAGTCCCGTCTTTGCATGCTCCTTCTGGGATGCGCGCATATCGGTGAGGTGCAGTCCAGTGTATGGGACAATGATACAATGGACGCCTGTGAGAAAGCGGGAATCCGGCTTCTGTAACCGACACAGTTCTGACTTTTGCAAATATCAAAAATTGTTTTTCAGCGGTTCGTTTTTACGGGCCGCTTTTTTTCTGCCAAAAAAGCATCTTCTTTTCCCGCTTGAAATAAAGTATGATATTAGCTGAAACCGCTGGTCAGAGCAAATCACATTTTCAGGAGGTAGTTTATGATTGAGAATGCTGTATTAAATAATATGAAGACCCGTTTCAGCTGCAGAAAATTCAAACCGGATCCGGTAGAAAAAGAAAAACTTGAAGCGATCATTGATGCCGCGAAATATGCCGCCAACGGCCACCACATGGAAGCCTGGCATTTTACGATCGTCACAAGCGAAGAGGCAAAGCAGGAACTTCTGGATGCTGTTGCACCGGAGCCGGAAGACTTTAAAAAACTGGCGCCGAAAGGTGCGACCTGGCCGTTCCCGTCCGACTTTTTCGGAGCGCCTGTCGTGATCATGGTTTCTTATGATCCGAAAGCGCCGTGGCCGGATGCAGGAGCGTTCCTTGCTGCAGGCAATATCATGAATGCCGCGAATTCGCTGGGTCTTTCCGCCTGTGCCCTGACCGTCTTTTCCAAGGACGTCTTCCGCACGGAAGATACGATGGCGAACCGCGCAAAATTTATCCCGGAAGGATATGAGCTGTATCTTTCCATGGTGCTGGGATACCCGGCAGTGACCCCGACGAACAAACCGCCGCGCAAGGAAAACGTCGAAACCTGGCTGTAACATGCAGCAGCCGCCGGCAGGACTTTGAATGCCGGAAACGAACAATTATTGAAACGCCGGATCACGGCGCTAATTTACATGACACAAAAGAAAGGCTGACATATGGATAACTTTAAACAGACAACACAGGAACTTTGCAATTTCATTTCCGAATCTCCGACCTGCTTTCACGCGATCGCCAAAGCAAAAGAACTGCTTTCGGCGGCAGGTTTTCAGATGCTTTCCGAAAGCGATGCATGGAAGCTTGCTCCGGGGAAAGCTTACTTCGTGACCCGGAACGATTCTTCTCTGGCGGCTTTTATCATGCCGAAAGGGGAGGCATACAATTATCAGATCGTTGCTTCGCACTGCGACTCTCCGTCTTTTAAGATCAAAGAGAATCCGGAGATGCAGAAAGCAGGGGCTTATGTAGAGCTGAATGTGGAAAAGTACGGCGGCCCTCTTTTTGCGCCGTGGTTTGACCGCCCTCTGGGAATCGCAGGCAGAGTGATCCTTGAGGAAGGCGAAACGCTGAAGTCTGTCCTTGCAGATTCCGGACGGGCTGTTGCCATGATCCCGAGTCTTGCGATCCATATGAACCGAAATGCAAACGAAGGCACTGCCTTCCATGTGCAGTCCGATCTGCTGCCGGTCTTCGGAGACCTTTCCTCTGCCGGCTGCTTTGCATCGACCGTCGCGCAGATGGCAGATACGGAACCGGAAAAAGTGCTTGGCTCCGACCTCTTCCTCTACGACCGCAGCGCACCGGTCTTCTGGGGCGCAAACGAAGAGTTCTTCTCCTCTCCGCGGCTGGATGATCAGCAGAATGTCTTTTCCTCTGTGAAGGCGCTGATCGCATATTCAGAAAAAGGAGAACGGAAAGAAAACGAACAGCCGGTCTGCATGTGCTGTATTTTTGATAACGAAGAAGTCGGAAGCGGAACGAAACAGGGAGCGGATTCGACCTTCCTGCAGGATGTGCTTGAGCGCATCCGTCTGAGCCTGTCGCTTTCAGAAGAAGTGCAGCAGATCCTGCTGTCCCGCAGCTTTATGCTTTCTGCCGACAACGCGCATGCCGTGCATCCGAACTTTTCCGAGAAAGCGGATCCGGTCAACCGCCCGGTGCTGAACGGCGGCGTCGTTCTGAAGCACAGCGCGAACCAAAAGTACACGACAGATGCGGTTTCCGCAGCCATCTTCCGGAGCCTGTGCAAAAAGGCGGGAGTACAGATGCAGGAGTTTACCAACCACTCCGATATTCCGGGAGGCTCCACACTCGGAAATATTTCCACCTCACACGTTTCCATCGCGTCTGTAGATATCGGATGCCCGCAGCTTGCGATGCACGGACCGTATGAAACCTCGGGAACGAAAGATACCGCATATATGATCGACGCAATGACCGCGTTCTATGAGACGCTGATCTGCCGGATCTCCGACACGGAGTATTCCCTGCGGTAACAAAAACAGTATGTTCATAACATAGAAAATGCCGACGCGTTCTCACGCCTCGGCATTTTTTAATACGATGATTCCTTCCGTCCTACTTTGGAAACCCAGAAGCCATTTTTGTAAACTTTTTAATATAAGTTCCCTTTTTATTGTTGTAATCGATGCCGTAGAGAGAGCCATCCGTTTTCAGGATGAATGTTCCATACGTTCCTGTTGCTTTCACAGCGCTGACCTTGCCTGTCAGTTTCGCCGGCTTGCCGATCGTCTTTTCATAACGGGAGGAAGGCGCTCCGCCCTGATACCAGAGCGTATGATTGGATTTCACATAATAAATCGTAATAGAATCCACATCTGCAGCAATCACATTCTTCGCGATCTTTGTCCTGTCGATTGGCACATGATAAACGGTCGTACCCTCGGCAGTCGTATTTCCGATATCCGTTCCCCACGTCCAAAGAGTTCCGTCTTTTGTCAGAGCGATCGTCACATGATCCGACCCGTCTACCATCTGCACATTGGAAAGGAGCTTCAGCGGCTTTTTCACAATGTCTCCTGCTCCCATCTTCACAGTATAGAAATCATTGACGCCCCATCCATAAAGATCTCCGTTCCTCGTGATGGCAAACGTGCTCGCTCCGCCTGACGGCGCTGTACCGTTCATCTGGAAAATGCAGGTTAAGGATTTCACGTTTTGGAGTACACGTACCGGGCTGGAAACTTTTTTTGTTTTCCCGTTTCCGACTTCTCCTTTGCTGTTCCCGCCCCAGGCATATAAATCGCCGTTTTTCCGGATCGCATAAAAAGTAAGATCATCCCAATTCGAATGACTGTAGCATGCAATATACGCATGTGCGACGCTGCCGAGTACCTTTTTCCACGTCTTTTTTGTGACATTGGTTCCCGCGCTGTTTAATTTCACAACGCCTTTCATCAGGTTGCCGTTTTTCTTTACCGCATAAATATAATATTTGGCGCCAGCCTGATAATAAGGTTCTTTCGCAAGCTCCTTCACACCCGACAGCAGTCTGCGCGCACCCCATTTGCCGCTCGCTTTCGGATAAAGCAGATACAGTTTCCCGTTTGTTTTCAGCGCCAGAACACGGTATGTATTTCCGAAATATATGACCGAAGCCTCTTTTACTTTTGTTGTAATTTTTTTACCGTTTACAACATCCCAAAGGCTTTTATCCTTTTTGATGGCAATGACCGTCGTTCCACTGCCTCCGTATTGGGCATCCAGTTTGAACTTATTCTGAACCGCACTGAATTGGAATGTCTGCGCAGCCGATCCTTCTGCTGCCGGCTCTTCCGCCACAACAGCTGTCGTCCCCGGCTCCTCCGCTTTTGTTACAGCAATTCCTGCCTCCGTACAAAACAGCAGACACGCTGCCAGGGCAATTACTATCGAATACCAAATCCTCTTCATATTGTTTTCCCTGTTCTTTTCCTTCACATAATGATTTTTTAATCATAGCAAATTCCATAATTGTTTACAATCCGGCCGCATGTTATGCTATGATACTGTGAGCTTAGCCACAAAGAGCCGCAAGGCACAAGGTTTTGTCGCCCGTTTTGATTGGTGCGAGCAAAAGAAAGGAGATTGCTCATGGGTGTTTTTTCAAAATATCATCGCTACCGCGAAGCCGGGGAAGATGCAAATATAAACAACGTGGAACGTTTCGGTGAACCGGCAAGATCGTTATTTACATCCGCGAAAGTCTTTTCCGTGCATCATCATATTGATATCACGGACGCAAACGGGCAGATCGTTTACCAGTCCAGATCGAAATTTTTTTCCATTAAAGACAGAACGGATGTCGTGGACGCAAGAGGCCGGGCTGTCGCGCACATCGAGCGAAAAGTTTTCACGATTCACGAGAAGCACCTCGTCACAATGGATGACGGCCTGCAATTTACGCTCTCAACAGAGCTCCTTCACCTTGTCAAAGATGTGATCAATCTCGAAGGGCTCGGCTGGCAGATCCGGGGCAATCTGTTCCAGCTCAACTTTGAACTGTATGATGAATACGGGGACATCATTGCTTTGATCAGCCAGAAGATGCTCTCCCTTCACGATAAATACTGTATTGATATTTACCAGCCGGAAAATGAGAAAATTGTAATCGCAATTCTGGTGGCGCTGCAGCACATGATTCAGGACAGAGAAAACAGTTCGTCGTCAGCTTCCATTTCTTTCAGCAACGACTGATAAACCGTTTATGAAATCACGAACCGCAGCACCTTTTGTTATCTTATTTATTGCGATCACGCTCGCCCGAAGCACCTCGTTCATGTTTACGAAGGGGCTTCTGGAAACGCTGCCGACCTTCAGTATTCTGGCGGTCCGTTTTCTGATCGCGTTTTTTATTCTGTTCCTGATCTTTTTTAAGAAGATGATCCATATTGATAAGCGGACGCTGTTTGGAGGACTGGCGATCGGTCTTGCCTTCTTTGCCACAATGGCAGGCGAGACACTGGCGCTCCGTACGCTGGATTCCTCCACCACTTCTTTTGTGGAGCACACCGCAATCGTACTGGTCCCGATCTTTGAAAGCATTCTGACGCGAAAGCTTCCGAAAGCGATGATCATTCTCTGTGATATTATCACGCTGATCGGCGTCGGTCTTCTGACGCTTTCGTCCGGCGGATTCCGGCTGGAGACCGGAGAGATCATTGCGCTTCTGAATGCTGTTTTTTATGCCTGGGGAATTATTCTGACGGACCGTTTTTCGGTTCACGGAAAAACGATTGAACTGGGCGTGATCCAGATTGGCGTCATCGGATTTCTGAGCCTGATCACGACCTTTATTTTTGAAAAACCGCAGCTTCCGACAACTTCTGATCAGTGGTTCAGCATCGGATATCTGATCATCGTCTGTACGGTTTTCGGATTTACGCTGCAGCCGGTGGCGCAAAGCCGGATCTCATCCGAGACCGCAAGTCTTCTCTGCGCGGTCAACCCGATGGGTGCCGCGATCTGCGGTGCAGTCTTCCTGCATGAAACTTTTTCCGTTTCTGAATTATTCGGCAGCATCCTGATCATGGTCGGAATTGTCCTTTGCCTGGCGATCCCGGTGATCCAAAAGAAAAAATCCCAAAGCCAGCCGGAATAGAAATCAGCTGAGATAGAAATCAGCCAGGGGATATCCCCTGGCTGATGTTTTAGTTCACATGTTTTCTGCTGAGGACGCCGGACTTTGCGTTATGAATGACCGGAATCTCCGTTGTGTCGATGTCCTGCAGATGAACGCCTTTATATTTTTTTGTTTCTTTTGCGATTAAATTACTAAGGAACAGAACCGCTATGATATTGGGGATCGCCATCAAACCATTCAACAGATCTGCCATATTCCAGACCAGATTCAGCTCCAGCAAAGATCCGGCAAAAACGCCGATGATCCAGAGGATCTTATATACCCACTTCACGCGCTCGCCAAACAGATAGATTGCGCAGCGTTCGCCGTAATAGTACCAGCCAAGGATCGTTGAAAAAGCAAAGCATACGAGTCCGATGACGAGGACCGGAACGCCGATATATGGAATCTTGCTGAATGCAAGGCTTGTCAGCGCCTCACCGTTTCCGGAAAGTCCATCGATTTCCGGATGTTTGAGGATGCAGGAAACCAGTACAAGACCTGTCATCAGACAAATGACTACTGTATCCCAGAAGGTGCCGGTCATGGAAACCAGCGCCTGACGTTTCGGGTTTCTCGTCTGTGCTGCAGCTGCAACAAGCGGAGCAGAACCCATACCGGATTCATTCGAGAACAGTCCTCTTGCAAATCCATACCGGCACGCCATCATAACAGTGCTGCCGATAAAGCCGCCGCCCATGGCCCGCGCCGAAAATGCTGCTTTCACGATCGTGCTGATTGCAAGACCGAGCACATCCCAGTTCATGATCAGGATCACAAGACAGCCGATAAAATAGAACGCCGCCATAAACGGAACAAGAATCTCCGACACACGGGTAATAATCTTGATTCCGCCGATGATCACAAGGCCGACAAGGACGGTAAGGATCGAAGCAACGATCCACGGGGAGACTTTGATATTGGTCGTAATGTTTGCGGTAACTGCATTTGCCTGCACGGTGCAGCCGATGCCGAAGGCACAGAGCGCTGCGAGAAAAGCAAACACGATGCCAAGCCACTTCATCTTCAGCCCCCGCTCGAGCGCATACATCGCACCGCCGATCATGGAACCGTCTTCGCTTTTCACTCTGTATTTCACAGCGATCAGCGTCTCCGCGTATTTGGTTGCGATACCGAAGATGCCGGTCAGCCACATCCAGAGGACCGCTCCCGGTCCGCCAAGCGCAATCGCTGTTCCGACACCGATGATGTTGCCGGTACCGATCGTAGAAGAAAGCGCGGTCGTCAGCGCACCGAACTGAGAAACATCACCGGACGCATCTTTGTCCTTTGTAACGGACAGTTTGATCGCCTTAAAAATATTCTTTTGAATAAATCCTGTCCGGATCGTCATAAAAATATGTGTTCCGAACAATAAAATGATGAGGGGCCAGCCCCAAAGAAATTTAGTGATAACGTCAATAATATGTGCGAACATATTGTTTCAAGTCCCTTCTTTCAGCATTCAGTTCACCATTATAGTCTTTTTCTTATTATTTTCAACAATTGTCAGATAGGAGTTCGGCAGACAGGGGGACGGTTCTTTTGTCTTGATTTTCTGCACTTTTAACCCTGGGTAAAATCAGATATTCAAAAGGATCAAGGCGCCTGCGATCAGCGCAAGGCCGATCCAGGATTTTACGCCCAGGCGTTCCTTAAAGATAGGAACCGAGATCAGTGTTACGATCAGAAGTGTTCCTGCAGAAAAGCAGGGATAGACGATAAATGCCGGGAGCCCGACCAGCGCCTTCAGCAGCAGCGCGGAAGAAAAATAGTTCGGAATGCCGACCAGAACTCCGGCCGCAAATTCCTTCCAGATCAGCCGCTTGCCGCTTTTCTTTTTTTCAATTAACAGGAGTGCGAATGTCAGGACTGCTGCCATTGCAAACAGGATCAGGAAATAGGCGCCGTCGTGGCCACGCTGCCCCACTTCCTCAAACACTTTCGCCATGGCATCTCCGCCTCCGCAGAAGATCAATACCAGAAGGAGAAGCAGTGGAAACACGCGTCCGCTCTCTCCGGCGAGTGTGCCGTTCGAATCAAAACTGATCAGGAGAAATGCTGCAAGGACCAGCAGGATTCCCGGAATCTGAAGGAACCTTATCTTCTCCCCAAAGAAAAGAATGCTGATCAGGAGAGGGATCACAAGCCCGAGCTTCGCGAACGCGGATGTCAGGATCGCTCCGTTTTTCCGCACGCTGCTCTGCATTCCGACGAGGCCCGCCACAAACAGGAAGCCGCCGGCAAGTCCGCACGCCCAGGTCACGCCGTTGATCGGAAAGGCTGCTTTTCCTTTCGGCATCATAAGAAATGCAAGAAGCACACAGGTCAGATAGTTGCCTAAAAGAATGCCGTAACGATTCCCTTCCTGCTTCCGGAATATTTTCAGGACGATCGCCATCGAGGCGCTGCTCAATATTGCTATGATCAGATAAATAACCGAAATCATTTTTAACTAAGATGTTTCCCCACGTAAAAAATCTTTCATACGATTATAATGGCTTTTGCACCAGATTCCAATCCGATAGTTTTTTGCCTTTTTCTGTTTTATAATGATTTCAGAATTTTATAAGATGGAGAGGTGAAAAATATGAAAGAGATATCCATCAATGAGATCGGTCCGATCCGGATCGGTCAGGTCGAAAATGTAGAAGCCGGAACCGGCTGCACGGTTTTTATCTGGGATCAGGACCGTGGCATGCACGCAGGTCTGGATGTCCGCGGCGGAGGTCCTGCTTCAAGAGAGACGCCTCTGCTCAGCCCGATCACTGCAGCGCAGCGGATTCACGGAATCGTTCTTGCAGGCGGCAGTGCCTATGGACTTTCTGCGGCCGGCGGCGTCATGAAGTATCTGAACGAGCGCGGCATCGGCTTTGATGTCGGTGTTGCCAAAGTGCCTCTTGTTGTACAGTCGGACCTTTTTGACCTGACGGTCGGAAAGCCGGATGTTTATCCGGATGAGGCGATGGGATACGAAGCCGCAAGAAGAGCGTTTGAAGAGCCCAATTATCAGGACGGCAACTTTGGCGCAGGCTGCGGCGCAACCGTCGGCAAGCTCTGCGGCATGGAGCGCTGTATGAAGACCGGCATCGGAAGCTATGCTGTACAGGTCGGAGATCTGAAGATCGGCGCTGTCATCGCGCTGAACGCGCTCGGCGATGTTTATGACTGGAAAAACGGCATGCGGATCGCGGGCATGCTGAACGACGACAAAACGGCATTCGCAGACTCTCCGGAAGAAATGCGAAAAAGCCTCGAAGAAGCGCAGACCCGCTTTGTGGAAAATACGACACTTGGTGTGATCATTACCAACGCAAAATTTCATAAGCCTTCGCTTTGCAAGATTGCGGGGCTCGGACATGACGGCTACGCAAGATCGATCCGTCCGGTCCACACATCGCTGGACGGAGACAGCATCTACGCGGTATCGGTCGGAGATGTGGTCGCAGACCGTGAGGTCGTCGGACTGCTTTCTGCAGAAGTCATCAGCGAAGCGATCATCCGCGCGGTCTACAGCGCAGATGGCGCATACGGCTTCCCGTCCGCGAACGATCTGTAGAAATTCCGGAGAAATGAAACGTCACAAAAAAATTTATTATTTCCTCTTTTTTCTTGTTTTTGTGACGGTAACTATGAGGGCTCTTCTGCAATAATAAGCACAGATAAAACAACAAACAACAAAACAGCAAGTAAGAGTTTTCATTTCTCCTTTTTCCTAAATAAAAAAAGACGGGCACGGATCTCCTCCGTGCCTGCTTTTTGCCCGAAAATTCTGCCCGCCGCATTCCAACCGGCGTTGCAATCATGCGGATTCTTCGTTTTACATATACAATTTCTTTTGGTATGCTATCATTACTTTATTATCGGACAAAGGAGAAGACATATGAAAACATTTACTATCATCGACTGGAACAAACCGGGAAAAATCTTTACCGACTGTGTTGGATGCATTTTAGAGCCGAAGAAATATGATCAGCTGGTTGTCTACACAGCAAGCGGACAGCATGTAAATATCGGACCGCAGATGATGCACGCTCTGAGCATGCTGCTGTATCAGAAGGTCATCGATACCGCGCTTTGCGGAGGCACGATCACGATTCCGGATCTTGACGGCTTGAACGATGACGACCTTCGCATCGCAATCGATAAGATTAAAGTAGAAAAATAATCTTTTTCAAAACAAGCAACTCCGCCGCAGCAATCTGCGGCGGAGTTTTTGTTATAAGTACCGGCCCTGAGTCAAAAGGGGCGGTTGTTTTGACTTTTTTTTCTACTTATAAACAATTATTATTACCCGTTCAGTGCTATTTGCAAAACCTCTCACAGCGCTGAATCTGTACAAGCGGTTCGCTTTCTTTTATAATTGAATCAAAGCTTTTGCAAGGAGGTAATCATTATGAATGGTAACGGAATGAGTATTGTTCCTGCAGGCAAAAAGATCAGATACAAATGTTCCTGCGGACATGTGGACGACTTAAAGCAGGGCCAGCCGTGTAAGAAATGCCGCCAGCCCCAGGATGAGAACCGCGGATTTTTCAAGCTTTACCGCATGGGAAATGCACTTGGAGTGATGGCTCCTTTTACGATCTATATTGATGGTGAGAAATGCGGAAAGATCGGAAACAAGCAGACTTGCTGGATCAGTCTTCCTTATGGATCGCACGCGATCAGCATTGCTGCGGGATTCAACAAGAGAGGCAACGAGCTTCTGTTTTCACTTTCCCCGGATCATCCGCTTGAATGCGGCAAGGTTCATATGAGAGTCGGCGCGATCATGAATTCCTATATTGTCGAGTCGGCGCCGAACGAAAGTGTTCCGGACTAATAAACTAAGCCAATAATTAAAAGCTCCTGTATCCCCAGCGTCAAACGAGAGCGTGCCGGATTAAAAACGCCAAAATGAAAAAACTGCCGTCGCAGACATGCGGCGGCAATTTATTTTTAGTGGAAGATATCTCCGCTGTGTTCATGCGCGGAAACTCAAAAAATGAGTCAAAAAGAACCGTCTCTCTGTCTGGTTATTTCTGCCACTCATACCACGGATAGCCGTCATAATCCTTGAGGTACATCGGGCACCAGTAAGCACCTTTCTGGTTTCCAAAAAATCCCTTGTCATCATAATGGAAAACGATTCGCATCTGTGCGTAATAATAGAAGGTCGTTCCCCAGTTATAACGCCAGCCGTAGCCGTACGGGTTTGCACCGTAGTCAAAGATTCCGATGCAGTCCGGATGCAGTTTTTCAAAATGCTTCTGCTCTTTTTCCGGAATGTTCAGTTTTACTGCGCCAAACCGTTCCAGATTCGGAAGCGAGTCGGTCGCCGAAATATCGGTAACGTCGGTCTCGCTC
>CAZOHB010000068.1:3680-13649 GCA_964579345.1 uncultured Parasporobacterium sp. | reverse complement strand
CGCCCGGATTCAGGTGCTCTTTCACGATCGTAAAAAATTCCACACTCGACATCTGAAACGGGATCGTGATGTCCTGATACGCATCGACCATGATCACATCATATTTTTTATCGGAAGCATCCAGCCAGGAGCGGCCGTCCGCAACCGTTACTTCCACATTTTCAGGAAGATCAAAATATTTGCCGGCAAGCGCAGCGATTTTTTCATCGATCTCTACACCGGAAAAATCCAGTCCATGAAAATACTTGAGTCCCTGCGTCGCGTAGGTTCCGGTTCCCATACCGAGGATCAGGACGTCGCCCTGCGCATTCTCATCCAGTCCGGCCATAAACGGCGCGGCCATCGCATAGTCATAATACATGCCGGTAAGACCGTCCTGCTTCATCTTAATGGACTGCACGCCGAACATAACATTGGTAGAAAGGTAAACTGCGCGGTCATCCTCGTTGACCTGCAGGTAGTTGTAGATCGATTCGTCTTCTACCAGGAGATCGTTTTCCCAGAAGGCAAAGGATGTGCTGTGGCCGAAGATGCAGCAGAGAATGAAAATGACCGCTGCAACAGCTCCCTGCACCAGTTTTGTTTTTTCCGTTATAAAATAGATCAGCGCGATCACAAGAAGAATGCCGCCGAAGATCAGAAACGTCACAGAGGTTCCGACTGCCGGAATCGTAACGAAGGTCGGAAGGAAGGTACCGATGATAGAGCCGATCGTATTAAGTGCTCCGAGCGCGCCGACGGTCTTGCCGCTGTTTTCCAGTGTTCCGACCGTGTACTTGACCAGAGACGGTGTGACGGTTCCGAGCAATAAGAGCGGGAACACAAAAAGGATCATACAGGAGGCAAAGGCTGCCCAGACCAGAAAGTTTGCCTTTACAAAAAGTGCCAGGACCGCAGTCACTCCTGCGATCACATACTTGCCGGCGACAGGGATCAGACAGATCCAGACTGCTGCGATCAGTACGCGCAGATACAGGCGGTTCGGGTCCGGGTTCTTATCCGCGCTTCTGCCTCCCCAGACATTTCCAAGTGCCATCGCGATCATGATCGTTCCGATAATGATCGTCCAGACGATCTGGCTGGAACTGAAATACGGTGCCAAAAGACGGCTTGCGCCAAGTTCGACCGCCATCAGCGACATACCTGCAAAAAATTCCGTCATATACAGAAACCACTTGTGTTTCATGATCTTACGCACCGGAATCTGTTTCGTTTCTTTTTCGTTCATTGAAATACTACTTCCTTCATTTCTTTTTACCCCGGAGACGGTTCTTTCGGTTCACTTTTTAACACAAAGAACCGTTCCCTCGGTTAAACCATCCCAATAATCATAGCGGATATTGCCTCTTTGTCAATTTAGAGTAGTAAAATATCCGCATAAAAAATAATGCCTCCCTGCACAGGAGGCATTGATCAACATTTCATTTTTCTATATTTAGTAAGCAAGCCGTACATCGCCGCTCGTTGTCTCGGTTCTCCAGTCTCCTTTCGTTCCGCTCGGCGCGCTGTAATCGCCGCTCGTTGTGGTTCCATGCACGTTGATATCGGCATCGATCTTTCCGAGGATATCTCCGGAAGTGGTTTTCAGGAAAAGTTTTTCCGCCTGTGCATACTCCAGATAGATCTCGCCGCTCGTCGTTTCGGCTTTGCCCTCCTGAAATTCCGTTTTGATCAGACTGATCCGGCCTGAAGTGGAATGAAGCTCGGCCTTGCCGCTGACGCTAACCTGATTCAGCGTCATCTCGCCGCTCGTCGTTGTAGCATTCATCTCGGATGCAGCCGATGCATTGACAACTTCCAATTCCCCACTCGCCGATACAATATTGATCATCTCAAAACCTTCTGCATTTTTAATGTCGATATCCCCGCTGGCAGAAGCCAGATTCAGTGAGCTTTTGCCCTTAATATTCTCAAGATTCATCTCCCCGCTGGCTGTGCTCAGGTTTGCCTCGCTGCAGGAGATCGGCTGAACGGATTCAATATCCCCGCTGGCGGTACTGATGTCCAAAGTATCGTACTCTTTTTCCGGGAGGGAGATTACAATCTCTCCTATTTCATCGTTAAATCCCCACCGGACCTGATTATAAAAATGCTCCAGCCACTGATCCGGGTGTTTCCAGTCGAAGTTGGTTTCGGAATCCAGCTGTTTAATCTCTAATGTATCTCCGTTAACGCCGATCACAAGATGCGGATCTTCGCCGCGGTACTTATACGTGATGTGGCAGATCCCGTCTTCAGATTTTTCCAGTTTGATATCAGGAGATCCGACCTCCACATGGATATTCAGAAACTCATCATTGATATTTTCCTCAATATTATTGGTCGCTGCCTCTCTCTTTGAATGTCCCGGAAGAAGCGTGTTTTTCCAGCTGAATCCATTGACTGCAAATGCTATGAACAGCACGATAATTCCTGCGATTAAAAATCCGATACCCGTAAATAAAAGTCCTTTTACCCATCTGCGCATGTCTTATCCCTCCTGTTCTTCTTTCACTGCTGCCGGTTTCTTAGGAACAAACCAGGACTTGATCCAAAGAACAATCACTTTTGCCAGCTTACCGGTAACCTTTGCCAGTTTGATCAGCGGGATCAAAAGCAGGAATCCGATTCCAAGCAGGAAGAGTCCTGCGCCGATCGCAAGGAGCGGATAGGTCGGTCCCATATGGAACAGGCCTATGATACCTGCAATAAATGCCGCCAGCCCTCCGGCGATAAATGCAATATCGACTGCAAAGAACGCGATCACAATGATCCAGATAATGCAGTAGAAAAGAATGATCAGCAGGATCGCACAGATCAGCAGCGGAACCCAGATCGGTGATCCGAGGACAAGCAGCACGATCTCCCACGCCCTTAATTTTCTTGACGGCTTCGTCTTTGCTTTGATCACTTTTGTCAGCGGAATATTTTCCAGAATTCCCTTGACCGCCTCATCAACCGTTCCGACCGCCTCGACCGCTTCTTCCTCCGTCATTCCGTCTTCGATACGGTCATCGATCATTTCGCTATAATAGTCAATGGATTTCGCAACTTCCTCCTCCGGAAGGCCTTCCACCCTCAACTTTATTTCATTGATAAATTCTTGCTTGTTCATGTTCTTCCCTCATCTATAAAGCTGTTTCCTGCCTGTTTTCGGTGACATGTTCTATTCCGCATCTGACTCCCGGGTAATGAAGGTGTACACCGACATGATCTCCTTCCACTCTTCCGTAAACTCGTCGAGCCGTTTCATTCCCTTCTTTTCGATATGGTAGTACTTGCGAAGCCGGCCGTTATGTTCCACGGAATAAACGCTCAGGAATTTTCCTTCCTCGAGCCTTCTCAAAATCGGATACAGCGTCGACTCCGAGATCTGCATATACGGCTTCATATCTTTGATGATCTGATAGCCGTAGGAATCTTTATATTTAATTGCCGCCAATACACAAATGTCCAGCAGCCCTCGTTTGATTTGCGCGTCCATTATTACCTCCTGTCGTATAATACTATACGTTGCATAGTATTAACTGTCAAGAAAAAAATCCCACCCGATTCGTTTCCGAATTCGGATGGGATTCTCTGATTTTCTGTGATTGAGCCTTCCGGCTTATTTGGCTTCTTCTTTCTCCGCAGGGGTTACATCTCCCAGCCCTGTTGTTTCAGAAAACATGACGTTCGCCTTGACCGCATTTACCGCATCGGTCGGAACGATCAGTTTCGATGCTTTGCCGTTTGACATCTGGACCAGAGCCTCATACTTTTTAAGTTCGAGAACCGCGTTATCTACGCCGGCTTCCTTCAGGGCGCGAAGACCGTCCGCCTCCGCCTTTTTCGCCAGGTAGATTGCTTTTGCCTCACCTTCTGCTCTGGCGATGCGCGCATCACGTTCACCTTCTGCTGCAAGGATCATCGCCTGCTTATCGCCTTCCGCTCTTGTGATCGCAGCGGCTTTATGGCCTTCTGCCTGCAGCAATGTCTCACGGCGGTCACGCTCTGCCTTCATCTGTTTTTCCATCGCGTTCTGAATCTCGGCAGGCGGGATAATATTTTTCAGCTCCACGCGGGAAACCTTGATACCCCACTGGTCAGTAGCCTCGTCAAGGATCGTGGTCATTTTTCCATTGATCGTATCACGGGAGGTCAGCGTTCCGTCAAGTTCCAGCTCGCCAACCAGGTTACGAAGCGTTGTCGCTGTCAGATTTTCCAGAGCCGAGATCGGATCAACCGCTCCGTACGTATAAAGTTTGGAGTCAAAGATACGGAAATATACGACCGTGTCGATCTGCATCGTTACGTTATCTTTTGTGATAACCGGCTGCGGAGGCGAGTCGATGACCTGCTCCTTCAGCGTAACGATCTTTGCCACTCTGGAGATAAAAGGAATCTTCACATGAAGTCCTGCCGCCCAGGTGGCATGATATTTTCCAAGCAGCTCGATGATATATTCGTGCGCCTGGGGAACGATCCTGATATTGGTAAAGATCAGGAGTAAAACAATTACGATAACAACTCCAAGTACGATCCAGCTTCCTGGTGACATATTCTTATCCTCCTTTATTTCAACTTTTCTGTTTCGATTTTATCATAATATGTGGAACATTTTGTGAACTAAAAAAGTCAAAAGGAATCGATCCTTTTGACTTTATATTCACAGGGCTACCAGGATTCGAACCTGGAAATGACGGAGTCAGAGTCCGTTGCCTTACCATTTGGCGATAGCCCTTCAGCGAGAGCCATTATATAACAGGGCTTTCCGAATTGTCAACGATTTTTCTCATGAAAAGAAAGACTTTTTTCAGCCCTCAATTTTCATTTATTTTCAGTCAGATATTTTTTCAGCGCGTCAAAGGTTTCATCGCTGATATAGTGCTCCGCCTTGCAGGCATCTTCAATCGCAGTTTCCTTGCTGACGCCGATCTTCATCAGAAGTTCAGAGATCACATTGTGACGCTCATAAACAGCTTCCGCACGCTCTTTCCCTGCCGGTGTGAGCGTAATCTCGCCGGAATCCGCGACCTCAATAAATCCGCCTTCTTTTAAGATTCCCATTGCACGGCTTACAGAAGGCTTGGAGTAGCCCATATATTTGCCGACATCAATCGCATGAACATTATCTTTCGTCCTTGACAGGATCAGTATCGTTTCCAAATACATCTCACCGGATTCCTGAATTGCCATATCCTATTCTCCTGACTTTTACTTCTATTATTTCGTTCTGCTCTTCAGCCGTCTGAGCACAACATTGTCATATAAAAATATCATATTGACCGAAATCATTCAAGCGCGCTATGGTTAGCATTCGCTAACCATTCTACCTTATCATATGCCGAAATGCAAGAATCATTCCATGAATGACTTCATCAAAAAAGGCGATTTGACCGCTCTGAACCCCGGTGCTATACCGAATGTGGAAGAGTTTGCCGTGCTGAAAACATCGACAGACAGGAAAAACAAAAAACGATGATTCCTTCATAAGGAGGAGATTTATGGAAAAACATGAGTTTTGGTTTATCGTTGGCAGTCAGGATCTTTATGGAGAGGAAGTTTTAAAGACCGTTGATCTGCGGGCACAGGAAATGGCAGATGAATTAAATGCCGCTCTGCCGTTTCCGCTGGTTTACAAGGCAACTGCGAAGTCCAACCGGGAGATCACAGATCTGATCCGGGAAGCGAATTACCGCGAGGAATGCTGCGGTGTCATCACCTGGTGCCATACATTTTCCCCAGGCAAAATGTGGATCAACGGACTGTCCGCCCTTCAGAAACCTTACTGTCACTTTGCAACACAATATCATAAAGAGATCCCCGACAAAGAGATCGATATGGATTTCATGAATCTGAACCAGGCAGCACATGGCGACCGGGAACATGGCTTTCTCGGTGCCCGTCTCCGGATTCCGAGAAAAATAATCGCCGGACACTGGCAGGATCCTGCCGTGCACAAACGCCTTGCGGATTGGATGAAAGCTGCTTACGGCGCAGCCGTTTCAAGATCCCTTGCCGTTATGCGTTTCGGTGACAACATGAGAGAAGTCGCTGTTACGGAAGGGGATAAAGTAGAAGCCCAGATCAAACTGGGATGGCAGGTCAACACCCATGCGGTCGGAGATCTGACAAAAGAAATGGCGAAGGTAACAGACGAAGAAATCGATGCGCTTACGAAAGAATATCTGACTTTATATGAACTGAACACAGACCGGATGGAGCTTGTCCGCTATCAGGCGTGCGAAGAGATCGCGATCCGGCGGATGCTTGACCGGGAAGGCTGTAAAGCGTTCACCAATACTTTCCAGGATCTCTATGGCATGGAGCAGCTTCCGGGGCTTGCCGCACAGCATCTGATGGCACAGGGATACGGTTTCGGCGCGGAAGGCGACTGGAAAGTCAGCGCAATGACTGCGATCATGAAAGCCATGGGCGAAGGCGGCAACGGCGCTTCCGGTTTCATGGAGGATTACACCTACCATCTTGCCGAAGACCAGTCCTACAGCCTTGGCGCGCATATGCTGGAAGTCTGTCCGTCACTGGCTTCCGGAAAGCCGAAGATCGAGACCCATCCTCTCGGAATCGGAATGAATGAAAAAGATCCGGCCAGACTGGTATTTGAAGGAAAAGAAGGACCTGCGATCGTCGTCTCCCTGATCGACATGGGAGGCAGGATGCGCCTGATCGTTCAGGATATCGAAGCGGTAAAACCGATCCTTCCAATGCCGAATCTGCCTGTCGCCCGGGTCATGTGGAAGGTTTACCCGGATCTTGCAACCGGTCTGGAATGCTGGATCACCGCAGGCGGCGCCCACCATACCGTCCTGTCCTACGATGTTTCCGCGGAACAAATGCATGACTTCGCAAGGATCATGGGACTTGAATTTGTCCATATTACAAAAGATACAACCCCTGAGAAACTCGAAGAAGAATTGATGATCAAAGATCTGATCTGGAAACTGAAATGATAGATTTAAAGAAAACCGTTCTCGGAATCGAGCTGGGATCCACGCGGATCAAAGCCGTTCTGATCGATAAGAATCATATTCCCCTTGCTGCAGGAATCTTTGAATGGTCCGATCATCTGGAAAACGGAATCTGGACTTATGCGGAAGAAGAGATCATCTCCGGTCTGCAGGAGTGCATGCGTGACCTGAAACAGGACCTGGAGAAAAAGCATGGTCTGATTCTGCACACAACCGGCGCGATCGGTATCTCTGCCATGATGCACGGATACCTTCCATTGGATCCGGACGGCAGGATGCTCTGCCCGTTCCGCACCTGGAAAAATACGATCACCGGCGAAGCTGCAGAAAAACTGTCGGCGCTGTTCCATTTTAATATTCCACAGCGCTGGAGCATTGCCCATCTTTACCAGGCCTTTTTAAACAAAGAGCCTCACATTCCGGACATTGCCTTTCTGACAACACTTGCCGGCTACATCCATTTCAGACTCACCGGAGAAAAGGTGATCGGCATCGGAGATGCAAGCGGTATGTTTCCGATCGACAGCAGCCGGAACGATTACAGATATGACATGGTGTCAAAATTCAAAGAGGTAACCGGGATCGATCTGAACCGGATTCTTCCGAAAGTACTTTCCGCCGGAGATCCCGCAGGTTTTCTTACGGAAGAAGGCGCACGGCTCCTGGATCCTTCCGGGACCCTAAGCCCGGGGATTCCGTTTGCGCCATGCGAAGGCGATGCAGGAACCGGAATGACGGCAACCAATTCCGTCACGGTTCAAACAGGAAATGTCTCTGCCGGAACTTCTGATTTTGCGATGCTCGTCGTTGACAGGGAATTAGGAGTTCACAGGGAGATCGATATGGTCACGACTCCGGCCGGAGATCCCGTCGCCATGGTACACTGCAACAACTGCACCTCCGATCTGAATGCCTGGGTCGATCTGTTTTACGAGGCGGCCAAGCTGTCCGGAGCGCCGATTGAAAAGAACGATTTATATCCTCTGCTCTTCAACAAAGCGCTGGAAGGCGACACGGACTGCGGAGGACTTTTAAATATCAACTATATCGCAGGGGAAGGTGTTACGAACTTTAATGAAGGACGGCCGTTATTTGTGCGCCGTCCGGATTCCCGCTTCCATCTTGCAAACTTTATGCGTGCCCAGCTTCTTTCCGCGCTTGCAACTTTAAAGATCGGTCTGGATCTGCTGACACAGGAAGAAAAACTCCCGATCCGAAAGATTTGCGGCCATGGCGGCTTTTTCAAAACGCCGGGAGTCGGCGCGCGATTGCTTTCTGCTGCCTGCGGAGCGCCTGTTCAGACCATGGAAACCGCAGGTGAGGGCGGGCCATACGGAATGGCCCTTCTCTGCGCTTATCTGCTCTGGAAGAATGACGGTGAATCGCTTGCAGAGTATCTGGATAAAGAAGTCTTTGCCGATGCCGGGATCTCGGAAGTCCGAGCCTCAGAGGATGAGATCAAGGGGTTTGAAATCTTTCTGGAACGTTATAAAAAAGGACTTGCGATCGAAGATTCCGCCATCCGTAATCTGTAGTCACATGTGTGAAATTAAGAAATGGGGTGCCTATGTTAGAAGAACTGAAGATACAGGTGTTAAAGGCAAACCGGATGCTGCCGGAATATGGTCTGGTCACATTCACCTGGGGAAATGCCTCAGGAATCGACCGCGAGAAAGGGCTCGTTGTGATCAAACCCTCAGGAGTTCCTTATCCCGATCTGACAATTGACGATCTTGTGGTCGTCGACCCGGACGGAAATGTCGTTGAAGGAGACAAGCGGCCTTCGAGCGATACTCCGACTCATCTGGAACTATACAAAGCCTTTCCGTCCTGCAGCGGAATCGTTCATACACATTCCCGCTGGGCAACGATCTTTGCCCAGGCAGGAAAACCGATCATCCCCCTGGGCACAACCCATGCGGACTATTTTTACGGTCCGGTTCCCTGCACACGTCCTCTCACACCGGAAGAGATCAAAGGAGACTATGAACAGGAGACCGGCAAAGTCATCGCGGAAACATTCCGGGAGACTGACCCTGCCGCCGTTCCGGGTGTCCTTGTAAACGGACACGGTCCGTTCACCTGGGGTGACAGTCCGGTCAAAGCGGCTGAGAATGCGGCCGTGCTCGAAGAAATCGCATTTATGAGCTGGCATACACTGATGCTGGAGAAAGAAAAAAACGCAATCTCTCAGACATTGCTGGATAAACATTATCTGAGGAAACACGGAAAAGATGCTTACTACGGACAGCCCTGCTGAAAGGAGGCAAAAAATGAATACGTTTGATTTTCTCGATAACCGGACTTTTACGGACAGAACCTATGCATTTGCTCCCCAGGTTCCGCAGGCGGAGCCCGGAAAGCCGTTTTGGGATTTTACACCGATGGATACCGGAGCCCGGGTTCTGGAAAACGGAGATGTGCACTTCGGCTTTTATGCGCCTGATGCAGAAAAAGTTTCTGTCATGTTCGATCTTCGTCAGGGTGAAATGATCCCGCTGAAAAGAAATGCTGACGGGCTTTGGGAAACCGTCGTTCCCTTTGATCCGCATTTCTGCGGTCCGAAAGCCTTCACTTTCTTTTTGGATGGAGCAGAAGTTGTCAATCCCTATGCTCCGGTCTATTTCAGCCTCGGCCGTCCGGCAAACTATGTAGAAATCCCGGACCCGAATGCAGGCTTCGTCCTGATGCGGGATGTGCCGCACGGCAGTGTTGTCAGCGACTTCTACTGGTCCGATGTACTCGGAGACGAGATCGAAGAACTGGAAGCACTTGTTAAGAAACTGGAAGCAGATAAAGAGTATAAAGACAGCAGGGATTACCTGGAAAAGGTGAAAGAGAAACTGAAGTCTCTGCGTCTTGAAAAAGAAAAGGACAGACTGGAAGAACTGTATGCCCAGGGTGATGAGTTCCTGGAAAAGAAGCTCTTCAATCAGGCGAAAGAGAAGTTCATTTCTTATCTGGATATCGATCCGGACAACGAAACCGCACATCTGAATCTGCTGATGGCGGAGACAGA
>CAZOHB010000068.1:0-3670 GCA_964579345.1 uncultured Parasporobacterium sp. | reverse complement strand
AGAAAACGAAACCTCCTGGATATACAACGGGAAGGTGAATCACATCATGGACAATCTGATCGCGGATGGAAAAGCAGCGCCGTTCATTGTCGTTATGGCGAATGGGATGTTCCATGGAAAATACAACACGTTTGCCGATTTTCAGGATCCGTTTGAACAATCGCTTCTGAACTGCTGTATCCCTGCAATTGAAAAGAAGTATCGGGTAAAGGCAGACAAATGGAACCGTGCGATTGCCGGATTTTCCATGGGTTCCATGCAGTCATGTGTGATCGGACTCAGACATATGGATACCTTCTCGCGGATCGGACTGCTGAGCGGTTTTATGCGCAGGGTAGGCAGGCCGGAAACAGATCTCAGCAAAGACCTTGAGTTGAATGATCATCTGAAGCTGATGATGGACCGCGAAAAATTCGAAAAAGAAATTGCACTGTTCTTCCGCGGCGTGGGCTCTCTGGACATGAAATTTGATGCATTTCAGGTGGATGATGAAATCTGCAAAGAGCAGGGATTCGATACCTATCGGAATTATGTCCGTTTCGTCGCAGAAGGATATCCGCACGACTGGGCTGTCATGCGGATACTGTTCCACGAATTCGCGGGGCAGGTATTCTGATACCTTCAGAAAAAAACTTTTAATGTCATATAAAAAACGAGCAGGGAGCCAATGCCCTGCTCGCTTTTTTTGAATATTCCATATGAACAGAATCAAAGAGGATTTCTCTCCAGCAATGCTTTCTGTATGATCTGAACGATTCTTTCCGGCGGATCGCTGATGCACTCCGGCCCGGTATCTTTAAACCACATCGCTTTCGGATCTTCGCTCCTCAGAGCTTCCCAGACAGGCATCGGACTGCCGTCTGCATCCTCACCGTTCGGGTCACCGGTTTTAACAAAATTTGCAAGATAATTGCACATCTGACGTGCAAGGTCATAATGAAATCCCTTAAACGGACGCCAGCATTTTGCAAGTGTCTCAAACCAGAACCAGAGATCTGAGGAATGGAAGGTCTTCGGATCATCCCAGCCGGGGATCGACGGATCGAACACCCCGTAGTAAACAGGCTGATCGATTCCCAGCTCCTCATTCCTCTTTTTGACAACCCGGGTGCCGAGATCGATGCCGGAAAGTTCAGATGCCTTGTTGGCTTTTTCCAGATCTTCTCTGCCGCAAAGGTCCATGAATTCTTCATAAGCAGATCCCATCCATGCTTTTGCATTGGCATCAAATGACGCTAAAGAATCCGCTTTCATTCCGCTGACAAACTCCGTCGATGTCCTGCTGAAAAGCAGCGGCATATGCCAGTATTTACCACGCGTCAGCTGTTGCTCATGCCCGCCCACAGAAAACTTCCCGTCGACGATCGTGCCGAAGAATCTCGGATTCTCCACCAGTTTATCTCTGATATAGAACGCATCCAGCGCCCGTGCTTCCTCCAGCGTTTTCACGCCTAAGATCTCAAAAAACTCTTCACCGGATTTTTCCGCTGCCTCAAGGCTTTTCGCCCCGAACATGGACGGATATACGCTGAACATGATACCTGAAATGACGGCTGCTTTCTGGAAAAGCCCTTCATTCTGCGGAGAGATCAGCTGGGAAAGAACACTGCCTCCGCCCGCAGACTGTCCGCCGATCGTGATGTTCTCCGGATCGCCTCCGAATGCCGCAATATTTCTCTTTACCCAACGTGTTCCGGCCTGCTGGTCCAGATGTCCGAAATTCGTCGGTGCATCCGGCTGTTCTCTGGTCAGCTGCGGATGAGCAAGAAAGCCGAACACATTCAGCCGGTAGTTTACTGTTACAACAACGATGCCTCTTCTCGCCAGACGCTCACCGTCAAACTCCATTTCGGCCGGATTTCCCTCCTGCAGGCCGCCGCCAAAATACCAGACAAAAACAGGCAGCTTTTCATCCGCTGTTTTCGCCGGCGTCCAGACGTTCAGATACAGGCAGTCTTCGTTCATCTCAATGGTCGGATCCACATTCCACTCCCGGGAATAGATATTGTTAAGATCCAGCCCCGGAATATGCTGCATCGAGATCGGTTTAAAAAGATAGCATTCCTTTTCCCCTTCCCAGGGAACCACAGGCTGCGGCGCCCGCCATCGGTTTTCGCCCACCGGAGGCGCAGCAAAAGGTATGCCTTTATAACTGATGATGCGCGGATCCGCAGCCGGTGCTCCAACTACAACTCCGCCTTCTACTCTCGCTTTTTTGATCATGCAAACCTCCTTTCAAACGTCCTTTTCCATCATTTTCATGATACGCCCGCAGGACAGAATGTTGAAATTCAGTTTCACAATGAGCTCATTCAGCAGATGGAAAGAATTCCTTCATATGCGTAAGAAACTTCGATAATTCCGGAGTCGTCCGTCCTCTTCTCCACATCGCCGTAAAGGCGACACCTTTTAAATCCTCCGCAATACGGCAGGTCTTAAGTCCGGAAGTTCCGTGGAAACGTCCTTTAAAATACTCCGGGATCACGGAGATTCCGATTCCGGCCTCCATCATGATCAGCGCGGATTCAATATCATCGATGACGGTTACAACCTCTGCCCGGATATTTTTCTCCTGCATTTTATGGGAGAATTCGCTGGTGAAATCCAGCTGCCGGTTCGGATCACTGAGATAGATCATTTTCTCCCCTTCAAAATCGGAAAACCGGACGCTCTTCTTTTTCGCAAACGGGTGATCTTTCCGGAACGCAGCTACCAGCGGATATCGTCCGATTACATATGTATGGAATTCTCCGGATTTTAAATTTTCAAACGCCGGTCCCAGGATCAGATCATAGCGTTCTTTTGCCAGCTGATCGAGCAGTTCTCCCGGATAGCCGCCATAGATGCGAAGCCGTATCTCCGGATTGCTGCTGATAAACTGATCAAACAGCCGCGAGATTCCGGTCGCATTGGCTTCTGTCGCAAATCCGATTTCCAGATTCCCGGAAAACTCTTTTCCGATCAGCCTTGCTTCTTCCGCCGCTTCTTCCATCGCTTTTAAAATCTGCACCGCTTTTTCCCGGAATGCTTTTCCTGCAGCCGTCAGGCGGACCGAGCGGCTCGTCCGCTCAAACAGCGCGGTCCCGAGTTCATCCTCCAGATTCTTTATCTGCAGCGTGACTGTGGTCTGCGATAAAAAAAGATATTCGGATGTACGTGTAAAGTTCAGTGTCTCCGCAAGGGTTGTAAAAATCTCAAGCTGTCTCTGCGTCATAACTCTCCTCCCTGCCCGTCATTTCCTGTTTGATCGCTATTTTATATCAATTTGTTTTTTTAATCAATCATCGTATTTTTATCATTGGATTTTTAATTAATTTTTCAGTATGATTACGCCATAAGATAACAAAAACAAATCACTTCAAAATAAAAATCAATGAACGGAGGTAATACGATGAAGGCATTAAGAAAATTATTTGAACGGATCAGAACAGCAGGTTTCCAGAACATTTGCACATGCGGCCATGTAGTAAGCTCGAATCTTCCTTGCTGCCCGCACTGCGGAAGAAGTATGACAGTCAATTACTTCCGCAGCCTGGACTGATAAACCGACTCCTTTTGTGTTATGATGAACGATCTCATCAGAACTGCAGTGACATGCTCCCACCACTAAGGCTAGCGCCTTGAAGTGGGGGCTTCTCGTTCAAGGCAGGTATCCCTGCCAGTATCTGCG
>CAZOHB010000067.1:9036-13660 GCA_964579345.1 uncultured Parasporobacterium sp. | reverse complement strand
ATCGGAAGGATCGCAGGAGAACAGCTGATCAAGCTGATGACGCTCGGACTTACAGAAGAAGAGGCAGAGCAGGAGATCATTGCAGGCTTCCTGAAGTAACAAAATAAGGATGAGTCAAAAGGGATGGTTCTTTTGACTCATTTTTTTATGCTTCAAAATAAGTCAGAAGATGTCGCGCACCGCGCACGGAAGTGAAACGCACCCTTCGACTCACGGATTGTCATTATCGTCACCGATCGGAAAATGTTCGATATTTTTTCTTCTCTTAAATTCCATAAAGGTCAGGGAAAGATAAATCTGACAGATCGTTCTTCCGGACTCCAAAGATAAATGGGTCAGCTCCTGAAACCGCTCTAAACGACGTTGTATCGTATTTCTGTGAGTAGAGAGTTTATCAGCTGCTTTTTGTATAGAAAGCCCTTCTTCAATGAAAACCCGTACCGTTAACAGCAGTGTATCAGCGTGCGGATAGTTTTTTTCTAAATACAGCAGTTGGAAAAGACAGTAATTATCAAGATCCTGTTCTCTGAGGTCATAAGCAATCCGGCTGAAAAACATTTTATAACCATTCAGGAATCCGGTAGTCTGTCCAAGGTATTTTGCAATATCAAGCAATTTCTCCGTCTGCTGATATTGTGTCTGGAAGGCCGAAAGATTGGAAAAAGGCTGACTGACGGCGCACAGATACCCTGTTTTTTTGAAGTAATCCTTCAGTTTGCTCTCATTTTTCAGAATAAAACGGGGCGTGTCCGTGTTAATGAGAAAAACGAGTCTGTCTGACTCCAGCAAATGTTTGATCCAGTTAACATCCGGAAGAAGAAGCTGGAACAATTCACGGGTCAGCATGCCCGGATCCGTCACAATAAACTTACTGTTTGTCCGTGTCGTAAGGATATAAAGGGAACGGATATCCTGAAAATCCGAATAATCTACATTGTAAGCAAGTTCTTCGTTCGATTTATATTTTCCGGCGATCAGCTGCTTTAAGATAACGGCATCGCGGCTGCTGGACGTAATACTGTACGGATTTCTCTGCAGACTGAATGCCGCCAGATCGCAGAGATACTGTACGATCACATCCGTGATCGGGGACATCTCGTTTTGCAGGATCACCGTACAATGTGCCAGCTTGTTGTCATTGCAGATGATCGGATAAATTCTTCGAGCCAGAACGTTCTTCTGCTTGTGATAATAAGTGAAAGGCTTTTCTGCAGCATGCAGAGCAGCAAAGAACTCATTAAAATCATGATCCCTCGCGAAATCCATGGATATATATCCTTTATTCCTGTATTCGTTCACGATCGCATCTTTCTGGAGATGCGAAGAGAACTGCTTTCCCATGGCAATCGGTTCCGAGGTCAGATTGAAAACACTGATCGGATTCCGAATCAGTTCTTCCGCATAGTTGATCAGATCCACGAGATCATAATTCTTCGTATAAACATTGTAAAAAGAATTTTTAGTCTGATAGATCAGCAGCAAATCGGAAAGGATCAGCTTCAGGTCTTTTTCTAATTTCTTTTTGCTGCCTTTTTTTGCAAGTGAAATAAAGGACGAAGAACAAAAATCACAATTGATCTTTTCCTTTCCAAGATAAAGAATACAGTTGCTTTCATCGAGCTGGCTCAGAACGGAGAAGTCGCATTTTTCCGCAACAAGGATCGAATTTCTGGTTTCACGGGGAAAAGAACTGTTAATCTCGCACATTTCCATGCGAATTAAAAAAGGCTCCGTACTTTTGATTACGACGGGTTCGTAAGCTTCTAATCTTTGGGTCAGAATCTCTATTACGTTCATAGCTCACCTGCTCTAGTGTATAATAATTTGGACCGTTTCATCATATATGTAGAATCTTAAATCAGGAAAGGTTAATAACGCAACATTATTTTTTCACAAATGGTGTACTGCGAACATTGAACCTCTTCGAGATTGGTTGCTATCATGAAGCTATCAAATAATAAAAAAGGAGAGAAGATATGGAAGTTGCAGTATTATTGATTTTCTTTGTTCTACTGATCGGCGGCGTCTTTGTCGCTCCGAAGCTGAAAACAGAAATCGGAATCTTGATGATGATCCTGGCTTATATTGTCGGAAGATGGGTGTATGGTCTTTCCACAAAGGATACGGCAGCGCTGTTCCCGGCGGATCTGTTTATCATCATTGTTTCTGTCAACCTGTTCTTTGGATATGCAAAAAAGGCGGGTCTTACAAATGGAATTGTTGACCGTATCCTGTATATGACGAAAGGCAACACAAAACTTTTGCCCCTCATGATCATTCTGGCGGACTTTATCCTTACCGTTCTCGGAGCAGGAGCTTACGGCTCTGCAGCAATCCTTTCCCCGGTTGTATTCATGTTAGTTGAGACAGTCGGACTGAATCCATTGATTGGTGTTTTGTCGATGTTCTTAGGAAGCTCTGTAGGTATGATGCCTTGGACAGAGGCAGGCGGAATTGCAATCTCCATGATTGACATGCAGGTTGCACCTGGAACCGGTACAGCTACCCAGCTTTGGACACAGGTTTGTGCGCTGATCGTCATTGGCGTTGTTTATGTGGTCATTTATCTTCTTACGAAAAACAAAGTCAAAGTCTCACACATGGAAGTAAAAAAACCGGAACCGTTTACGAAAGAACAGAAAAAAGTTCTGACGGTATTGGTTATTATCATTATCATCCTGATCGTTCCGATGATCATTAACGCAATTGCTCCGAACCCGGTGACTTCATGGATGACAAATTATCTGGAGGTCCGTATTTTATTCCTCCTTGGTGCACTGGTACTTGGACTTATGAAGATCGCTCCTACCCGCGAAGTTGTTGGTACAGTTCCTTGGGGCCTGATCCTTCTGTTATGCGGAACGACGATGTTCGTAAAACTGTCGACAGTTATGGGAGTAGATAAGACTCTTATCAACTTCATCAGCAATTCGATCCCGCAGTGGCTGGTTATTCCGGCATTACTGATCGTCGGCGGTCTGATCGGAATGTTTGTAAACGGATTCGTTGTCCTTTCCACATTCCTTCCGATGGCAGCTTCCCTCGCTCAGGTAGCAGGAGTCTCCCCGTTCGCAATCGGACTTTGCATCTCCATCTGCGTTGTTATCCCGGCTTTCAGCCCGTTCTCAACCGGTGGTGCGGTAACCCTGATGGGATGTACAGACGATGCAGTACGTGAGAAACTGATCCCGAAGCAGTTTATCTGTTCCCTTGTATTGCTTGTTGCAATGGGACTCTTCGGATTGACAGGATTCTTCAAACTGTTCTAAAGAATAAATAATAAACCCCTTCTACAGAGATGTCCGGACTGCTTCAGCCCGGACATCTCCTGTTTTATGAAAAAAGTTTTTGTGTCATCTTATTGATGAAGGCCGTATAGTCATCGGTTGACCTTTGCTTATCGGAAAGCATCTTGGAGTAAACTGCCCACATTCCGTTAAACCAGAAAACCTGAAACAGCTCACCATATTTCGGCGGGACTTCTTTCGGATAATAACGTTCTGGCTTTTTTTCACCGCGTTCCAAAAGCAGTTGAAACCATCTGTTTAAAAAGATATAACGGGTTTCGTCCTGGAGCAGAGCATTGATGATCTCCCGGTTCTTAAGCATAAAGCTGACTAACTGCTCTGTAGCTTGTTCGGGCGTATCAAAAATCGGATCCTCCAGATTAAAATGACCTTCCGTATAGAATAGAGAAATCATTCTGTCTGTCAGAGATTCCAATAGTTCAATGGTATTGCCGAAGTAATTGTAAAAGGTTCCGCGGGAAAGACCGCTCTCCCGGGTAATATCCATAATTGTTATATCATTAAAAGACTTTTCTTTTAAAAGACGGACAAGGGAGTCTTCAAAAATATTTCTGGTCAGTTCTTTTTTTCGATAAGCGCTTGTATGTTCCATGTCTTTTCTCCTTTTGCTGCATCTTAACATATGGATCGGAGCAAACTCAATCATCCTCGGGTTCAGAAAAAATAATATTTGAACAAAAACAGGAAAAATGTCCAATTTTTGACACACAGAGCAAGTATGTTCTGTTGTTTTTATTTTAGAACAATAAAATAGTCCGCAGGAGGAGCACCAATGAAAAGTACGGATTATAAAGCGATTCAGGACATGATGATCCGGTATGAAGGATATCTTCAATGCCGCAGATTTGACCTTATCTGTGATCATCTGCTGAGCAGGAATGAAGATATGACTTATGAGCGTTCGGATCTGGAATCACCTGTTCATGGAAAGGAAAACATTCTTCTCTTTTTCGAAGAGGCATCCGGAAAAATCGAGGAGAACGGAGGCTTCTACCGATGCGATTTCAGCAATTCAGGAACGGTTTCGTTTTCGCAGGATGAAAAATCTGCAAAAGGAATCTGGCTGACCGTAGGTTTTATCTGCGAAAGGGAAAGCCATACGGATGCTTCTCTTTATCGATACTACAAGGTTTTCGGTCAGCGCTGTGTTGATTTTGTCCTGGAGGAAGGCTGCTGGAGAATGAAGAATATCAGTTGGAAAGAGATGATGCGGTTAGGACCTTATCTGTATGACAACGCAAAAGCAACCGGGTGGATTTCATTAAAAGACCGCAGATGCATCCTTACGAAGTTAAACCAATGCCAGAGTCTATAAG
>CAZOHB010000067.1:2553-9026 GCA_964579345.1 uncultured Parasporobacterium sp. | reverse complement strand
GTAGACCACCAGCTCTTCGACCCTCGTGTCATCTCAAGACAGGGAGTCAGAGATCAGGTCAACCAGTACATGAGAACAGTAATGCAGGAAGAACCGCTGGATCCGACTCTTGAGATCCTCGACGACGAAAACTCCTGGTAGAGCAATAGTGATAGGAGACGAGCCATGAGAAAGAAAGCTAAAGAAATTCGCAGAAAGAAAGCAAAAAGGAAGATGAAAAGGAAAATGATGAAAGTGCTGCTCAATCTGTTCCTCCTCGTTACGGGACTGTTTGTGGTTACAGCTTATTACGAAATCCTGGACATGATCGGAAGATTTGCGCAGCTGAGGACTCTGGGAGAGTATTCCGCGCTTGAGGACTTTTTTACGGAATCTCCGCAGATAGAAATAGTGGAAGGCGATGAGCGCTTTTCTTTCCGGAAAGCATCCGGTTTCAGCTCGTTTTTACAAAAAAGGTATAAAGGGACGAGAGAGTTTTTCTCAGTCGGAAGTCCGGAAATGAACCTGGAGAGCGGTTCGGAAATTCCGTGCCTTTGGATGTTTGTTCAGATTCTGCCTGACGGAGATCAGGGCATTCATGTGACGGGAAGACTGGACCTTGTAATAAAAAAGGTTGAAGGGTCTTGCCGGATCGATCAGTACAAGGAATATGCGAGAGTCCGTCTTGAGCCGCAGCCGATGCAGCTTTCAGACAATTTGTTTGAGGCTCCGCAGAAGGAAGAGCTGAAGCTGGAAGAATGTCAGGCGGATATAGCCGAACTGATCGAGGCGACAAATCAGTATACAAAATATGTGCAGTATCTGCATGCAGGAGAAAAAGACAGGATCGTTGATCTGTTCCTGGATTCAGAGGATTCCTCGTGGCTGGCAGACAGTGTCAGAAGGAAATATCTGGCAGCGCATCCGGAAATCGGGAAAGGAGAAGATGGACCGGGTGACACGGATATCCCTCCATATTGGATGGGAGCATACCTTGGAAAAGAAGGCGTTGAAAAAGGTTTTTCAGACCTGGTAGCGGTTTCTTCACCGGAAAATAAAGGTATTTACAGCGGCTCGCATGCACTGTCAATCCTTGCGGTTAAGAATAAAGAGACAGACCGTATTTACACGTCAGCCATTTCCTATGGCGGATTTATCGCCGGTCCGGTGCTGACACCAAAAACGCCATATCCTGTCGTATACGGCACCGGAAGATGGTACTTCGAATGGCAGAAAGATGCCTCCGGGAATTGGAAGGTCAAGCACTTTTTCTGGAGCACCTATGATGCGGCGATGATCGACCGGTATGACCCCGTTCACCGGAAAGACTGGATTTCCGTGCACGATCGTCTTACTGACTGGCCGGATGTTTTTTAAAGGCATTCCCTCTTTTTAAGAGTGAAGCAGAGATACATGTATACAAAAAAGAATGAGGAGGTAATTTAGGTCAACTTTAGCTATTGCGATTATTCTGGTTTTAGCAATTGTTGTTGCAATTTTGGTGCGGATACAACTTCTGTCGTCGTTGCCCTTGCACCGATGGGCTTTGTACTTGCGAAAAAAGCAAAATTCCATCCGCTGCTGGTAACGGTTGGCGTCGGCGCGTTTGCAGCTGTAGTTTCCGGCTTTTCCTGGAGCGCGAGCTGATACGATGTTTTATTCTTGTTAACACATGTTTCCCACCCCGGTTAAAAACCGGCGGTGGGAAATTGTGCTTGCATAGACAGTAGCTGTGTGGATGGAGCACTGTAACACCAATATGTCAGTTGCGTTTAAGACCGCTGCAGAAGACGGCGTAACCCCATATATGGCGGGCATCAATAAATATGTGCATTCGTTCGCTAAAGTGGACGGCAGATGGTATATGACCTCCTGGGGCTTTGAACCGCTGATGATCGTCAGGTTCCATTCTTATTTCTCAAAAGACAATATCGGAGTTCTGAACCGCATGGTTCCTGACTTTTGCTGTGAGTAATGCACCAAAAAAATATTTGTTCTGGTTATCTGTGAACATTGTGAATAAGAAGGATGCTTGCTAATCTGAATATAAAGGGAAAGGAGGCTCCTTATGACGCCAAAAGAGAATGTCATGTGCTGTTTAAGGCACGAACCAATCGAATGGACACCGATCATGATGGTGGACTTTGCGGGCTTTGGATTTTCTACGTCCTGGTTTGAAAAAGGACCGATGCAGGGAGGCAGGGATGCGTTTGGCGTGAACTGGGTAAGACCTGCGTCCGGAGGCGGTGCGCCAATCCCCGAACCGGGAAATTTTCTTCTCAACATCGACAATTTTGTAAAGTGGCGGGATCTTATTACGATTCCGAAAGCCGAAGAAGTAGGTATTGAAAAAGTTGCCGAAATGGAATTTAAAATGATGCCGGTCGACCGGAGCAGGATTGCTATGGAATACGCATCCGGCAACGGCGTGTTTGAGCGGCTTGCTGCGCTTATGGGTTTTGAAGATGCGTTGATCGCTCTGGTGGAAGAGCCGGAAGAGGTAAAAGAACTGTTTTCAGAGATTACAAAGTTCAAGATTGATGTTATCCGGAAAGTGAAAACAATCTATCAGCCGGACTTTGTGGATTATTTTGATGACATTGCCACAGAGCGGGGCATGTTTATGTCGAAAGAGGTATACCGGGAGCTGATCAAACCTTTCCACAAGCAGTTTTATGATGCGGTCTGGGATCTGGATATGATCCCGATCCAGCATACATGCGGCTATTGTCAGGATATGGTGGAAGATTTTATCGACACCGGAGCACAGGCATGGACTTCCGTACAGCCGACAAACGATATTGAAATGCTGTGTGAAACCTATGGCGACCGAATGGCTTTTATCGGCGGGTTTAATACGAATGGAAGACCGGGACAGCCGGATGCGAGCGAAGAAGAGCGGGAGAAAGAAATCCACCGTTGTCTGGATACATACGGGAAATATGACTCTTTTATCCTGGGAGCAGGTATATTAGTCAATACGATCGATCCGAGAGAAAAAATGGCGGCGGCTAAACCGATGATGGATGAAGCTGTCCGATATGCACAGGAACTTAGAAAAACAAGAGGTATAAAAAGATGACAGAGCGAATCAAAAGAATGAGAGAACGTCAGAAACGGAAATACGAGATCTGTATTGAACGTTTCAAGATCTATGCAAAAACAAATCAGGAAACAGCCGGTGAGGCAGAAGTACTCCGCCGTGCACAGTTTCAGTATAATCTGCTGACACAGATCCCGATCTTTATTGACCCGGATGAACTTTTTGCAGGTCATGGCGCAAGCCGTCCTCACGGTCTGGAAATCGATCCCAATAACGGTATCTGGGATAAAGAAGAGATCAAAGCGCTTCTTGACGAAGGATATGGCTTCAACAAAGAAGACGAAGAGACTCTCTATGAGTTAAACAAATCCGCAAATCCATATGGATTAAACGACGGCGTTGCTGAGGCTGTCAGGGGAAATGACGAACTGACGAATTTTATGAAAGCAGGAATTACCCTTCCTCCATGGCGTTCCTTTGAACGCGGCATGCAGCTCGGAGGCGGATATGCGATGGCAGGACTCGGGCTCGGACCGGGTCAGTGTCTTGTTTGTTATGACTATTCCGGTGCATTGGCAAAGGGCCTGAACTATTATATCGCGGAATGCGAGAATGGGCTTAAAGTGATCACCTTTAAAGAAAAAGGCGACTATGACAAGTGCCTGTTCCTGAAGGCCGTAAAGCTTTGTCTGGAAGGCGTGATCGCTCATTCCGCAAGATATTCCGTACTTGCAAAAGAGATGGCGGAAAAAGAGAGCAATGAGCAGCGGAAAGCAGAGCTTTTGAGAATCGCGGATATGTGCAGCCATGTGCCGGCAAATCCGCCGCGTACTTTCCTGGAAGCAGTGCAGATGTACTGGCTCCTGTTCCTTACGATCGGCGTTCCGAATATTACTGCGGGAATGGGACGTGTGGACCAGATCCTGTATCCATATTATCTGGCAGATAAAAAAGCAGGACGGATCACAGATGAAGAAGTAATCGAAATCTTTGAGATGATCCGTGTGAAAAACATGGATCTCGGAAGCCTTGGCGGAAAATCAAGAAGAGAGTGTGAAGACGGCGAGGCAAAGTGGCATAACATGACGATTGGAGGAGTAAAACCGGATGGCAGCGATGCAACGAATGAGCTGAGCTACCTGATTTTGGAGGCTCTTCTCAGATGCCCGACACCGCATCATACGATCACAATCCGTGTCGCGGATTCTACTCCGCAGGATCTTCTCATCAAAGGCCTGGAGTGTCAGAGAAGAGGCCTGAGTATGCCTGCGTTTGTTTCAGATGATACCTATATCCGTTTCTTTACGGAATACGGCGCGGATATCGAAGATGCAAGGGATTACTGCATGACCGGTTGTCTCGATGGTAATATCCCGGGAAGATCCCGTTCCATGACAGCCAGTATGTTTGTTGTTCCACTGTTCCTGACGACTTTCCTGAACAATGGTAAAGATGTAAGAACCGGGCTTCCGCTGATGCCGGAGACCGGAGATCTCGATCGTTTTGCTACTTACGAAGAGTTTGAGTCAGAATTCAAAAAGGCTTTTGCGAAACTGCTTTCTGTCGCACATAAAAGATGTAATCTGCAGGTCGCAACCATGCAGAAATATTTCCCGGATCCGCTGCGCTCTGCGTTTATGGAAGGCTGTATTGAACACGCAACGGATTATCAGGAGCTGCCGATGAAATTTGAAAACGGGGAAGCGCTTTGCCCGATCGGCATGGTCAATCTCGGAAACTCCCTTTACGCGATCAAAAAGCTTGTTTTCGAAGACCGTAAGGTTACGCTTTCCGAATTGAAGAAAGCAATGGATGCTGACTGGGAAGGATACGAAGAACTTCGGAATTCCTGCCTTGAGGTGCCGAAATACGGCAACAACATTCCGGAAGTCGATGCAGTCGTTGCGAAATACTATCAGTATCTGATCGATCTGAATGATCAGGCAATCAGCATTCTTGGAGCTCCGATCAAAACAACCGCTGTTTCCATTACAACGCATCAACCGGGAGGTATGTTGACCTTCGCAACTCCTGATGGAAGAAAAGCACATACTATCCTTGCGGACGGGGCAGCGTCACCGATGATGGGACAGGATACTCACGGCCCGCTGGCAATGCTTTCAAGTGCTATGAAGATTCCGCAGGATAAGTATCAGGGCGTACTTTTGAACATGAAATTCCATCCTTCTGTCTTAAAAACTGATGCGGATATGAACAAACTTGCGATGATGATCCGCACCTATTTCAAAAACGGAGGAAAACATATCCAGTTTAATATCACTAGTAAAGAACGCTTGGTGAAAGCACAGGAAAAACCGGAAGAGAACAAAGACATCATGGTCCGTGTTGCAGGCTACAGCGCATACTTTGTGGATCTTACCAGAGGTATGCAGGATGAAATTATCCAGCGTACAACCAACGAATCCATTTCTTAAACAGATGAACAGTTAATCATTCACCGGAAAGGATGAAAGGCGAAAGACAATGTATGAAAGAATTGACAGATTAAGAGAACGGTGCCATCTGGATCGTTATCCGATCTGCATCGAAAAATTCAGGATCACGCTGGATGTATTGGAACAGTATAAGAACGAAAGTACAATCATCAAAAGGGCAAGGATGATCGAGGCGTATGTTGACCGTATGCCGATCTCGATCGGAGAGGATGAACTGCTCGTAGGTATCGGCGCATCAAAGCCGATGGCTCTGGAGATCGATCCTTCCTATGGCATCTGGACACAGGATGAGATTGATTCTCTGAAGGAAGACGGATTTGTGATCGATCCGGCAGATGAGGCAGAACTGCAGGAATTGAATCAGCGTTTTGATCCGGTTACGATGATCGGCGTAGAAGGCAGCGTTCTTTATGAGGTTCCCCGCTTTACCGCACTTTTCCCGTCCGGTGTTGTGCTTCCTCCGTGGAAACCGGTGAAAGGGAAAAACGGTGTCGGAGGCGGTTATGCACAGACCGGTCTTGGCGTTGGTCCGTCCCTGACTCTGGAAGCGGATTATATCAATCTTCCGCTGGAACTTGGAACGGATGAACTTATAAGAAGATGCGAAGAAGCAAAAGCAAAGATGCGTTTTACGGATGAGGATTCTCTTGACCGGTTCCGTGGATATGAGGCGATGATCATTGCGCTTAAAGCGCTTGGGCATATCGGAGAACGCTACGCAGCGCTCGCAGCAGAGATGGCGGAGAAAGAAACCCGCCCGGAGCGGAAAACGGAGCTTTTGCAGATTGCGGAAATCTGCAGTCAGGTGCCGAGAAAACCGGCAAGGAATTTCCGGGAAGCGATGCAGGCTTTCTGGTTTACGTTCCTTCTGCATTGTCCTTGTACGACGATCGCAGCCGGAAGATTCGATCAGTATATGAGCCAACGGACCGCGCGTCGAGGCTGCTCTCACGTGCATCTTCCAATCGTGCTCACCCGGACGGCGGTAGACCAAC
>CAZOHB010000067.1:0-2543 GCA_964579345.1 uncultured Parasporobacterium sp. | reverse complement strand
AATAAAGGTTCTGAAATGCGCCAGGCTGCCACATAAGCTGCTCTGCTCCTTGGGTCATGTGACACAACAGACATGATACTTAAAGTATGTGTGGCAGGCAGGCATGCTGCATGGAGCCTTTGACAGGTGTCTATAGATGAATTACAAGGCAGACATTGAAGCGGGAACGATCACGGATGAGGAAGTTGTTGAACTTTTATGCTGCCTGCGTATGAAAGATATGGAGATCAACCGGACATCCGGAAAGATGATGCGTCAGAGCCAGTCCGGTCTTGCAAAATGGCATAACTTTATTATCGGTGGTCAGAAGAAAGACGGAAGCGATGCTTCCAATGAACTGAGCTATCTCCTTCTGGAAGCGGCAAAGATTTCACAGGTTCCGCATCATACGATCACAATGAGAGTCTTTGAGGGAACCCCGGAAAAACTGATCCTGAAAGGCATTGAACTGGCGAAAACCGGATTGGGCATGCCTGCTTTTATCAGTGACGCATCCTATATCAAAACGCTGACCGATGACGGAGTATCGCTGGAAGATGCAAGAGAGTATGTTGTCAGCGGATGCCTGGATCTGAACATCCCTGGAAAATCCAGGACGGCAGCAGTTCCGATGATCATTATGCCGAAGATCTTTGACCTGATGCGTGCCAATGGGCACGATCCGAGATCCGGCAATCTCTGTACGATTGAGACCGGAGATTTCGGATCGTTCCAAACCTTTGAAGAGTTCCATGATGCATGGCACAAACAGCTGAAATATATCCTGGAAGTAACGGCGGAAAGAAGTAATATTGAATTAAGTATTTATAAAGAACTGCTTCCGGATCCGCTCCGTTCCGCGTTAATGGAAAACGGAATGGAAAGCGGACGGATGGTATTCGACAGCAAGGACATTGTTTACGATAACGGAGCGATCATCGTACCTGTCGGAGCAGTCAATGTCGGAGATAGTTTCACTGCAGTAAAGAAACTTGTTTTTGACGAAAAGAAATATACGATGGAGCAGCTGAAGGAAGCGTTGGATAAGAACTGGGAAGGCTTCGAATCCATGCGGAAAGACTTTCTGGAGGCTCCGAAGTACGGAAATAATATTCCGGAAGCAGACGAGATGGTTGCGGATGTTTATAAAGAACTGGTAGAGCTGGTCAATGCGCAGCTTACCATCTATGGAAAGCCAAATCGCGCATCAGCAATTTCCATTACTTCTCATCAGCCGGGAGGCGCAATGACCGGCGCTACACCGGATGGAAGAAAGGCCGGTGAGATCCTGGCTGATGGAAGCATGTCTCCGATGCATGGAATGGATACAGAGGGACCGCTAGCCGTTTTGAACAGTGCGATGAAGGTGGATCAGGATGCATATCAGGCAACCCTTCTGAACATGAAGTTTGATCCGCAGACAGTCAAAACGGAGGAGTCCTGTAAAAAGCTTGCTTCTATGATCCGTGTCTATCTTACAAATGGTGGAAAACATGTGCAGTTTAACATCGTGAATTCGGAAGTATTAAGAGATGCCTACGAGTTCCCGGAAAAACACAGAGACTTGATCGTAAGAATTGCAGGATTCAGCGCTTATTATGTTCAGTTATCAAAGATAATGCAGAAAGAAGTCATTGACAGAAACGAACAGAAAATATAATTTGAAATTATGAGCAGCTTACAAGTAAAAGGACATATATTTAATATTCAGAGCTATAGTATCCATGACGGTCCTGGAATCCGGTCGACCGTTTTTGTGAAAGGCTGTCCGCTGAACTGTATTTGGTGCCAGAATCCGGAGTCAAAAAAATCGCAGCCGGAACTGATGTTTTATGCACAGAAGTGTGTGCGTTGCGGAACATGCGCAAAGGTGTGTTCGGTTCAGGCTGTTCACTATGAAATCGGCGAACACCCGATTACAGACCGGAGGATCTGCAGGGCTTGCGGCGCTTGTGTGGACGCCTGCCCTTCAGAAGCAAGGAAAATCGCAGGGAAAACCGTGACGGTTTATGAGGCGCTTGAGGAAGTGAAAAAAGACAAGCTGTTTATGGACGGTTCCGGAGGAGGAATGACGATCAGCGGCGGAGAGCCTCTGATGCAGCCGGTTCACCCCATATCTGGAGTGATGGCAGGGATTATCGTACGAGTTCAGACTGTTGCTTCACCGCAGCGGCGGCGCCATCTCGCTCAGTCGTTGTAGCCGGTATGGAAACCTTGCTAGGCGTAGCCCTTCCCATAGGGTTTTCGCCGTATATCAGAGATGGTTTTTTTACATCGGCACTAACGTTTTATGCCGATCGCCGTGTCTGCGTCATACAGCAGCCAGACAACCTTCTTGTTCATAGTCCAGCCCTCCTTTCAAAAGAACAGGCCCCTGAAAAGGGGCCATGGGTTTAAAGTGCCAATTCCAGGGCGCAGTAAAGGCTGGCACTCACCAGATTGCCGCTGCTCCCACCTCCATCAGGTTTGACGTAACTGAAGCTTGTCTCAAGGTATTCCTGCCTAGACCAGTAGGCGGTGATATACCTGGCGTATCCGGAGCGGTCCGGGAGATATTTCTTTCC
>CAZOHB010000066.1:0-13768 GCA_964579345.1 uncultured Parasporobacterium sp. | reverse complement strand
CGCGGAAACGGATGCCTATGAACTGAACGATCTTGCATGGGTCTACAGTGCTTTATAAATAATTGAAATGTATAAGCGGAAGGAGAAGAGATGGATTTTTACAAGGCAATTGAAAAAAGAAGATCAATTTATGTAACAACGAAAGAGAGTCCGATTCCGGAAGAGAAGATTGAAGAAATCATCAAAAGGATCACAAACGTAGCGCCTTCTTCCTTTAATTCTCAGTCTTCACGTGTTGTGGTCTTGTTCGGAAAAAATCATGAAGCCTTCTGGAAGATCGTGCTGAAAACGCTGAAAGAAGTGACGCCGAAAGAAAACTTTGCAGACACAAAGGCAAAAATCGAGATGCTCAGTACAAGTACCGGTACGATCCTGTTTTATGAAGATCAGAATATTGTTCAGAATCTTCAGGAAGCGTTCCCGATTTATAAGGACAGCTTCCCGATGTGGGCGGAACACAGCAGTGCGATGCTTCAGTTTGCAATCTGGACGGCGCTGGAAGTGGAAGGACTCGGCGTAACCTTGCAGCATTACAATCCGATCATAGATGAAGCGGTTGCAAAGAAGTTCAAAATCCCGGGTTCCTGGAAGATGATCGGTCAGATGCCGTTCGGCGGCATTGCTGTGAAACCTGACAAGAAAGAACATATCCCGGTAGAAGAAAAAATTATCGTAAAAAAATAAATACGCCCTCCTGTTGTTAAAGACCTGGAGAAAGGGTCCTGATTTCGATTTCGGAATCAGGACCCTTTAGATTATAGATGTTTATATTGGGACGGAGTCATTCCGGTCACTCTTTTAAACGTTTTGGAAAAATGTTTCGGTTCCCAGAAACCAACCTTGATTGCGATATTGTAGATTGGCTCGTCGGTTTCTTTCAGAAAATATTTAGCCCTGTCGATCCGGTAGTTGATGATATATTTAATCGGGCTTAATCCCAGCTCTTTTTTAAACAGCTGACTCATATAGACACTGCTGATATTCAGGTGCTGGGAAATACTGACCAGGGAAATGTCGTGCATATAGTTGGTTTGAATATAACTGATAGCTTTGTTGATCAGCTGATTATTTGTTGTCGGAATATTTACTTTTGAGTCTGACTGCAGAAGCTGCATCATCCGGCAGAGATTGTTGCATTCAATCTCAATATAGGAATGGTGCAGGTTGGTTGTGAGATTGTAGACCAGATTCGGGGCAAAATGGTAGCCGCCGGTCATTTTTTCGTAAATCGCGGAAAGAATCACACTGAAACAGTACAGGACCAGTTGGTAGTCCATACTTGGTTTCAGAATGTTCAGAAAAAGATCCTGAATATAGGCGATCGTCTGCGGATTGGATGTGTCATAGATGATCATGTGACGGATTCTTCCAACAGTATTCACGATCGTATCAGCAGCAGGGATCTGCTTCTGGGAATTGATCGGAAGCGGACTGATCAGAGGTTCATCACGATAGAAGAACGTGTTTGCCTGCAGTTCGTGGAGTTCTTTGTATGCTTTGTCCGCCTGTGTTGCAGACTTAAAATATTTGCTGCGGTAACGGTGTGCATCTGCCGTGCCCATTGCCTTAACGATATCGCGGCTCAGATCCTTTAAAAT
The DNA here is from genome assembly GCA_964579345.1 of uncultured Parasporobacterium sp. Lineage (GTDB taxonomy): Bacteria > Bacillota > Clostridia > Lachnospirales > Lachnospiraceae > RGIG5612. The sequence continues at coordinate 12,170 of CAZOHB010000066.1, read as the reverse complement.
CTTTTTGTGGAATGCGCTTGACTGGGGATATGGTACATTTGCCAAAACATACAGATGACGCGGGCCTTCGTAAAATACCTCTCCCCCAAAATAACGTGCCAGAACATCATAACATTCTTTCTGCAACAGACCCCCGACAAAATAATAGATATTTTTCAGGGAGGTGTGATGGACATAATCAAGCCCGGACTGTTCCCGGATATACCACGCAAAAAGATAATAACCTCCTTCGCGAAGATCGTAAGATTTCAGCGTTTTCAGTTTATCGAATTCATATTTGTTGATTCCGCGGAACAGTTCAACGAGATAATCGTCTTCCTGAAGACGGTCGGAACGCAGACACAATTTCTTATTTGACATTGCAGCGATTTCATCCTTGTCGTTCCAGGAATTATAGACGGTCGGAAATGACTTTCCGATCGTCTGAAGAAAAAGGGTTGTCAGTTCGTTCCGGAATTTTCCATCGTTCGAAAGAGAGTAGATAACGATTTCCTCGGAGTAGACATAAAAGGCGAGCATCGTAGGAAGCGAGTCATAGTTTTCCATTGTCATGAAAAGATCCTGCACGCGGCTGATCGGATGAGACAGCTGAATCAGTACAGCGGAATCGGATTCCGCTGCTGCAATAAAGCACTCGTCAAGAGATTCGGCGCTGATAATCTCATAATCCCCATAGCTTTCAATTTGATACTGTGGATCATCCACATGCAAAAAAACCTTTAACATTATCCTACCCTCCATAAAGCACCCCTGCCATATTTATTGTAACAAAAGGAGAAGGCGATGCAAAGAAAAGAAACCGTATAAGTTTTTTCATAATTAATGACACTAAATGCAAAGAAAAATGCCCTAAACCGATCCGCGGCGAAAATATAATTAAGACATTGGAAGAGTAGGCAAATCATTGAAAAACAAGGAGATCTGTTATGGGAAAAATTGGTGGTGCAAAAGGTTATCTGGAAAAACAATATGATTATCTGCTGCATATTTACACAAACGAAGATATTCTTGATAAGGCAGTTTATAAGGACTGGTGGGCGCAGTTTGATCCGATAAAAGAGGTTCCGGGATTTGGAAATGGAATCCGCCTGTTCCGTCATTTCGAACAGAGAAAAGGGCAGTTTCCGAAATATAAATATCTCTCTGTCTTCGGATTCAACGGCGAAGCTGCAAAGATGAAAAAGGCGGTTTCAAAGCTGAAACTCAGAGAGGGAAGTACGGTGATCTTTTATAAAGCAATCGCACCGATCGTTGAAAAAGATTGCCCGCAGGATGAAGAAGAGCATATTTTTATGGCGCTTACAAATGCGAGAGAGGGAATCGAAAAAACATTCAACAAATGGTACAACGAACATCATGCGCCGGAAATCGTAAGGATCCGTGCGTACCGTTCCTGCAGAAGATTTCAGGCTGCTGCGAGCGCAGGCGATGGGATCCCGTATGATTATCTCGCATTTTACCGGTTTGGCGGCACGCATGAGCAGATGATCGAAGATCTTAAGGATTATGCTGCAGCAGGCGGCAACATCCTGATGGAGAAATACTATAAGCCGATGGATTCAGCCTGGGTTTACAGTGAGCTGACAAAAGACAATGAAAAAGAAGTTGCGAAGCTTATGAAGGACAAAGCGGCCCGAGGTGTAGAGTTCTATACCGCGCTTAAGATGAGACGTTCCGTCTATGTGACAAGCGCAGAATCTCCGATTCCGGATGATGAGTTAATAGAGATTCTGAAGAAGGTTGCGGACAATATGCCGTCTTCCTTTAACTCTCAGGGAACCCGGGTAGTTCTGCTCCTTGGTGAAGAAAATGCTGCTTTCTGGAATATCGTTCTCGAAACGCTTAGAAAGGTTGCTCCGAAAGAAGGATTCAAGGCAACCGAGGATAAGATCAATATGCTTGCGACCAGTCATGGAACGCTGCTTTATTATGAAGACATGGATGTTGTAAAAGGACTTCAGAAAGCGTTCCCGATTTATAAGGACAGCTTCCCGGTATGGGCAGAACACAGCAATGCAATGATGCAGTATGCAATCTGGACGGCACTCCGTGTCGAAAAAATGGGAGCTACACTGCAGCACTATAATCCGATCATCGATGAAGCGGTTGCAGAACGGTTCAACATTCCGGCATCCTGGAAGCTGATCGGACAGATGCCTTTCGGTGGTATCTTTATCAAACCGGAGAAAGCAAGACATCTTCCAATCGAAGAAAAAGTATTTGTTCTCAAATAACTGAACAATATAGCAACTACCCACTCGAAGCGGTCAGGATACCTTCCCGGCCGCTTTACTTTTTCAGCTGTTTTTCGGAAATAATAAATGACACTTAAAGGTATGAAAAAGACGCATTTTCCGTTTCCTTCCTTCGTATAATTCAGACAGGAAAAAGAATAGTGGAGGGATTGTCTCATGGAAGTTCATGATATCAGAGATTTTTCGATGAATCTTTTTTCACTCGAGGGAAAGACCGCGATTGTGACCGGTGCAAACCAGAACCTCGGGATGGGCTACGCACTGGCGTTCGCCAAAGCAGGTGCGGATCTTTTTATTACTCATTTTACAGATGATGTGGAAGAAATTAAAACACTGATCGAAAACGAAGGACGCAGGGTCGTCTTTTCGAAAGGAGACCTCACGGTCGATGCCGACCGCAAACGTGCGATCAAAGAGTGTATGGATGCGTACGGGAAAATCGACATCCTTGTGAACAATGCAGGAAGAGGTATCTTCTGTGATTTTCTGGAGTATCCGGATGAGGACTGGCAGAAGGTGATCGAGATCAACATGAATACGGTCTATTACATGAGCCATGAAGTCGGAAAGATCATGGCAGAGCAGCGGCATGGCAAAATCATTAATATTGCGTCTGCACTCTCCTTTACGGCAGATAAGAAATGTCCGCCGTACGTTGCTTCGAAGCATGCGGTCGTCGGTATCACGAGAACATTTGCAAATGAACTCGGCGAATACAATGTGCAGACCAATGCAATCGCTCCGGGATTTTTCAAGACGTCCATTAATACGGACATCAGTGACAATAAAGAATTTTATGACAAGATCACGAGCCGTATCTCTGCCGGCCGCTGGGGCTGCGCGTATGATCTGATGGGCACGGCCGTTTTTCTTGCAAGTGATGCATCCAATTATATTAACGGATGGACGATCAATGTGGACGGCGGTTTTACAACTGTGCTGTAGGAGAGACTGATGAAAAAAACAGTATGTGTTACGAAAATCGGAAATATGAAGGACCCGGATCCGGAGAAGCGGGGAAAAGTAACAACGATGCTTCAGCCGGATCTTGAAGTGGGGCCGACGGATGTTAAGATCCGCGTCGCTTATTGTTCCATCTGCGGCTCGGATCCGCATATCGCAGGAGGAATCTTTCCTCAGCGGGTCGTTCCGTTTGGACTGGGACATGAGGTTTCCGGTGTTGTTGAGGCGCTTGGGGAAAAAGCAGTGATCAAGGGTCTGAAGGTTGGCGACCGCGTGGCAGGCAATTTCCTGAAAGCCTGCGGAAGCTGCTATTACTGCAACAACGGGCAGCCGCAGTTTTGTCAGCATGCAAAAGACGAAGCGGATTCACCGGGCATGTCGGAATACGTGGTCTGGGATGAGAGCCAGGTCTGGAAAGTGCCTGACAGTGTCGGTCTGGATGAGGCCTGTCTTCTTGAACCGGTCTCGATTGCCGTTCGCATCAGCGATAAGGCGGCCATGAAAGTTGGAAGCAGGGTAGCGATCCAGGGCGGAGGCCCCATCGGACTTTTGACCTTGCAGGTCCTGAAGATGAACGGTGCCTCCTCGCTGACTCTGATCGAGCCGATCGCTTCCCGAAGGGAGCTGGCGCTTCAGCTCGGAGCAGAGCACGTGATCGATCCTTCTTCCCAGGATGTTGTGAAGGAGTGCATGAAGATCACAAACGGAATGGGATATGACGTTGTCGTGGAGGCATCCGGTTTTGCACCTGCTGCACAGATTCCTCTGATGATCGCGGCAAATGGTGGAAAACTGCTGTACGTTGCCATGTTCCCTGCGGATTACTGTCTTCCTCTGAATCTGTACCAGTACTGTTACCAGAAGGAATTGACGATCACAGGAACGATCGTGGCACCGTATGCATTTCCTCGCGCAGTTCAGGTTCTGCCACAACTGAATCTGAAACCGTTTATCGAGAAGGTGTTCTCCATCGATGATGCGGAGGAGGCATTTCGAGTCCATTTATCCGGACAGTATCCGAAGGTTCTGATCAAGTGCAACGATTAGTCGAAGGAAAGGGAGTCCGCAATTTGAGGACGAGATAAAAGGAAAGGGCAATAGGCATGAAGGAAACAGATAAAACAATCATTTATGAGCTTGAAGATAAGGCCTACAAGATCCGGAAGGATCTTCTGAATTTTGTTTATCAGATCGGTATGGGCCATTTAGGCGGCGAGCTGTCGATCGTGGAGATAGCGGTCGCGCTTTATTACCGGTATCTGAATTATGATCCGAAGAATCCGAACTGGGAAGACAGGGACCGTCTGGTACTCAGCAAAGGCCACTGCGGAGAAACTCTGTATACGATTTATGCGGATCTTGGAATGTATACGTTCGATTACATGATCGAACATTTCGAGTCGCTGGACACGGCGGTGTTCGGACAGCATCCGAACCGTAAGTATATCGACGCTATTGAAGTCTCGGCCGGGTCTTTGGGTCACGGGCTTCCGATCGCGGTTGGTATTGCGCTTGGTGCCCGCATGCAGAAAAAAGACTGGAGAACCATCGTTATTGTTGGAGATGGGGAACTGCAGGAAGGAACGAACTGGGAAGCAATCATGGCTGCATCACAATTTCAGCTTGCAAATCTGGTCTGCATTGTGGATAAAAACCGTCTGCAGATGTCCGGATTTACCGCAGATACCATGAACATCGATCCGCTGGATGAACGCTTCCGTTCCTTTGGATGGGATGTCCTGCAGATGCAGGGAAATGATATGGAAGATGTTGTCCGGACGTTTGATCAGCTTCCAAAATCCACATACGAGCCGGGGAAACCGCTGGCGATCATTGCGAATACGACCAAAGGATGCGGCGTTGATTTCATGGAAAATACGTGGAAGTGGCATGGAGGCGGCATCGCAAAAGAGCAGTTGGATGAGGCGCTGGAATCAGTCGAAAAGAAATATAACGAATTATTGAAAAAGAGATAAAAGCGGAGGAAGAAAATGATTGTTAAAACGACGTTTGATTTTGATATGATGCTCTCTTCCGCAAGAGAGGCATACGGAGAAGAACTCATGGCGATTGCAGACGAAGGAATTGATTTTGCCTTTGTCTGTTCCGATAATGCTCCGGCATCAAGCTCCGCCGGAAAAATGATGGCAAAGTATCCGGAACGCTGTGTGAATGTCGGCATCGCGGAGCAGGATGAAGTCGGAATCTCTGCGGGTCTTGCGTTAACGGGGAAAACGGTCTTTGCACAGGTCTTCGGTCCGTTCCTGCCATTGCGGGCGGCGGATCAGATCCATACGGATATCGCATATAACGATGTAAAGGTCCGTCTGATCGGAACGCATTCCGGTGTTACTTCCGGAGGCGGCCCGACCCATAATGTAATTGCGGATCTTGCGTTCTACCGTGCGGTTCCGAATCTTACAATCTGTGTTCCTGCGGATGCAGGTCAATGCCGGAAGATCATCCGGGCTTCTCTGGATTATGACGGACCGATGATCATCCGTATCACGAGGGGCGCGGAGCCGGAGGTTTATGCGGACAATGATTATGAATACACGATCGGAAAAGCGATCACGGTGAAAGAAGGAGATGACCTGACCCTGATCGGCACCGGGCCGAGTGTGTATTGGAGCCTTATGGCTGCAAAGATCTTAGAAGGAAAAGGAATTCACGCAAGGGTCATCGATATGCATACGATTAAACCGTTTGACGCAGACATTGTTCTGCAGTGTGCGAAGGAAACCGGCGTGATCATGTCCGTAGAAGATCACAGTCTTTACGGCGGACTCGGCGGTGCAGTCGCAGAGGTCCTTGCAGAAGCAAACGTGAACTGTAAGTTTAAACGTCAGGCGCTTCCGGACGAGTTCGCTGTGCTCGGATCGCCGGAGGAAGTCTATAAATATTACCATTTGGATGCCGCAGGCATCGCAGAAGCTGCAGAGCATCTTCTGCGTGAAGCTTAATGATATTTTTTTTCATTAATTCTCCACCAGGAAGCAGTGCCGGCAAATCGCCGGCACTGCTTATGAGATGAAATTACAAAATATCAGTGTAACTGCGGTATGGAGTTTTCAACCAGAACTTTGCTCTTAGTGCTTCCACTCGTAATCTTCCATGTCGTCGAGTGCATCCCAGTCGTTGTTGAAATCCGTCCATGCGATGACATCGACTTCTTCCGGATCGTACTGTTCGCCGTTAAAGAAACCGACGGTTCCGACTTCTTCGTAGGAACTTACAAAACCTTCTCCGTCGTCAAAGTAAGCGGATGTGATGATGACGTCGCCCTCTTCATCGGTCGTCTGCACATATTTCCAGCCGTGGAAATCCGGGATGAACAGGTCTGCCGGGATCCACTTTTCGGTCTCGTAACCAAATACGTATGGCGGCTCCGGACGGATGCTGTCCGCATACTTCACGGCTTCGTCTCTGTTCAGAAAATAAAAGGTTCCGATCTCCTTCGGCTCCGGATCGTCCGGTCTTGTCAGCATAAGCTGATCTTCCGCGATCACGACCGCAGCGGCTGTTGTCTCTTCTACTGACCAGCCGGTCTTTTCGTCGATCCAGTAGATGGTGTCGCCCGGGTGTACCGGAAGCTGCAGAGTTTTATGATCAAAAGTGTACATGAAAGTTCTCCTTTCTGCTGCTGAAATATTTTGGTCTATCTTAACGCAGACCAGACGGAGGTGCAAGTGAGGAAGTCCTGAGGGAAAGTTCAGTGCTGCGGGAGATTTAGCAAATAGTACTGAAGAATTCCAGGAAAAGTTCAGTGCTGTGAGCAGTTTCACAAATAGCATTGAAAAACCTTCGGGTTTGACCGTCTGACTGGATTCCTCTATAATCAGTAGCCGAAAAACCACTGCGCCCGGCGCGGAAAGGAATAGAAATATGAGACAACCCCTGTTGAAACACCGAATGATAAAAATTGCGATGCTGCTGATCTGCGCGGCACTCTTTCTGGAGCTTTGCCTGCCGCTGACGGTCAGGGCGGAAGATCTTACCGCGAATGTCGCCGCAGCGGCAGAGGATCCGAATCCTTCTGAAGGAGAAGGCGAGCCTGTCCAGGATAATCCGGAAGAAGAAGTCGTTGAAGGCCTCACACAGGAAGAGTGGGACGCTTTTACGCCGAAACTGAAAAATGTTCCGAAGACCCTCAAGGCGGGAAGAAAGAAACAGATCTCCACGAACGCGCCGGAAGGTGTTTCCGTTACCTATAAGGTTTCGAACTCGAAGGCAACGATCAAGAAGAAGAAAGGCCTTCTGAGAGCAAAACGCGTCGGCATCGTCCATATCACCGCGACCTTTACCGCAACGGTGGAAGGCGAGACGATGGAGAAGACGGTCCGCTCGAAAAAGGTGCAGATCCTCGGAAAGAAAAAGATCTTTATTGATCCGGGCCATCAAAGCCGCGCCAACCTGTCACAGGAACAGCGCGGGCCGGGAAGCTCGTATACGAATATGAAGGTCTCCGGCGGATGCACCGGCGTCGCGACCGGAATTCCGGAATACAAGTTTACGCTGCGGGTTGCAAGAAAACTGCGGAAAGCCCTGCTGGAGAAAGGCTATGCCGTTGTCATGAGCCGGACAAGGAACAACGTGGACATCAGCAATAAGGAACGTGCGCTCAAAGCGAATGAATGCGGGGCGAATATTACGATCCGGATCCACGCCGACAGCTATACGGACGGGTCGGTCCGCGGCGCTTCCGTACTGTATGCTTCGAAATCCAATCCGTTCCCGATCAGCAAGTATGCAAAGAAATCCAAGAAACTTGCGAACTGCCTGCTGAAAAATTATTGCAACGCAACGGGAATCGGCAGCCGCGGTCTGTATGTCCGCAACGATCTGGTCGGTCTGAACTGGAGCGAGATGCCGAATGTTCTGATCGAGTGCGGCTTCTTCAGCAACCCGGCTGAAGACCGCTACTTAAACAATGCACAGAATCAGGACATTATGGTTCAGGGCATGGTCGATGGAATCGACGAATACTTTGGATATTAATTTTCCACATCCATTCTTGTGTGACTTTGCGGATAAGGATATAATATCCTGACAATATAGAATAAAAAAACAGGAGAAGAAAATGAAATTTTCAGAAATGCCATATGAAAGACCGGATCTGGATGAAGTGATCCGGAAATTCCAGGAACTTACAAAAAAACTGGAAACGGCAGCTTCCTATGAAGAGGCCAGAGCAGTCTTTGTTGAAAAAGATCAGATGGAACGTCATATCATGACACAGGTCTCCCTGGCATCGATCCGCCATTCCATTGATACCCGGATCGAGTTTTACAAAGCAGAGGACACCTTCTGGAACAGCGCAATGCCGCAGCTGCAGGAATATCTGCAGCAGTGGACGTTGACCCTGATGAAGAGCCCGTTCCGCAAAGAGTTTGAGGAAGAGTTCGGTTCCGTCATGTTTATCAATGCAGAGATTGAACTGAAAGCCTTCTCGCCGGAGATCATCCCGCAGATGCAGGAAGAAAACGATCTCGTACAGGAATATGAAAACCTGATCGCGTCTGCGCAGATCCCGTTCAAGGACGGCGTTTATACACTCTCCCAGCTTTCTCCGTTCAAGAACAGTGCGGATGACGAGGAGCGTCTTGCTGCATGGAAGGCGGAAGGTCAGTGGTATAAGGATCATCAGGAAGACCTGGACCGTATCTATGACCGCCTGACAAAACTGCGCGATGAGATGGGAAGAAAACTCGGCTATGACGGATACACCCAGCTCGGCTATTACCGCATGCAGAGAAACTGCTATACCAAAGAGGATGTCGAAAAATTCAGAAAAGGCGTGCGCGAGTACCTCGTTCCGGTTGCGGACCGTCTGTACAGAGCGCAGGCGGAACGGATCGGAAAAACCTATCCGATGAACTTTGCGGACAATGCACTCGAGTTCCGAAGCGGAAACCCGAAACCGCAGGGAACGGCAGACGATATTCTGGCAGCAGGCAAAAAGTTCTATGATGAACTCTCTCCGGAAACAAGCGCTTTCTTCCGTATGATGCTGGACCGCGAACTTTTGGACGTTCTCAGCACAGAAGGAAAACAGGGCGGCGGCTACAGCACGGAGATCCCGGATTACGACGCGCCGTTTATTTTCGCAAACTTTAACGGCACCCAGCATGACGTTGAGGTCGTAACGCATGAGGCGGGTCATGCATTCGCAACGTATATGAACCTGGATAAAGTTCCGAATTCCCTGATGTGGCCGAGTCTGGAAGGCTGTGAAGTGCACTCCATGTCCATGGAATTTTTCGCATGGCCGTGGACAGAGGACTTCTTCGGCAAAGATTCCCAGAAATACCGCTTCAGCCACCTTGCATCTGCGCTGACGTTTATCCCTTACGGAACCATGGTCGATCACTTCCAGCATATCGTTTACGAAAGACCGGAGATGACGCCGAAGGAGCGCCACGGAGTCTGGAAAGAACTGCTGGGAGAATATATGCCGTGGATGAAGCTGGATGATGAGATCCCGTTCTACGGAGAGGGCGAAGGCTGGCAGCGTCAGTCCCATATTTACAGCGCTCCATTCTATTATATTGATTACTGTCTTGCACAGACAGTCGCGCTGGAATTCTGGTGCATGCAGCAGAAAGACCGCGAAGACGCATGGAAACATTATATGGAATATACAAAGCAGGGCGGAACTGACGTATTTACAAAACTGCTTGCAAACGCAGGCCTTCAGAGCCCGTTTGAGGAGACCTGCCTGAAAGAGGTCTGCGAGACGGCAAAGAAATGGCTTGATGAATTTGATATGAGCACGGTGGAATAAATTAATGGCTCAGGAAAAGAAAAAACGGTGGTTTGGAAAAGAACATCTGAATGATTTCAAGCGGGACGCGTCCGGCGAATACGCCTATCAGGGCTCGCACATGGAATACGCGAGGGACGAAGAGCAGTGGAAGAAAGAGATCCGTTATATCTGGATCGCATGCGTCGTTCCCGCAATCCTGCTGCTTTTGATCGGCTTCATCCCGCACAGCGGGCTTGACGGCAATCTTCTGGTCATCCTCCCTTATGCTGCGGAGGTGATCGCGCTGTTCATTCAGATCTGGAAAGTGGTGCGTCTGTCCTACGGAGGACCGAAACTGCGCAAATATGTCCATCATTCCACCGCTGATTTTCTTCCGGGCATCGCTGTAGTCGTAATGATCACTGCAGCCTTTGCACTTGCGGGAATCATCGTCTCGATGATCCTGAAAACCTTTAACGGCGGGACTTTTGCGATGATCCTGTACTTTGCCGCACAGATCTGTCTTGGCATCGGCGGCTGGGTGATCTTCCAACTCATGAAAAAAATGGTTTGGAACGAATTGTGGTGAAATATTGACTTTAATACGCGCAAATTTTATAATATTCTGTGCATATTAAATAGAAACGGCTGACTGTTTTCTCTTAGCCGCATTTAATGTAACAAGAAAAAATTAGGAGGAATGAAGAAATGAAGAAACTCAGCAAAATCATGGCTGTCCTCTTCGCAGCATTGATGGTCTTTTCACTGGCCGCATGCGGAGGAGCTAAGCCAGCAGGATCCGGCGGATCAGGTGCTGCAGATGGCGGAAGCGACACACCACTCGTTGTCGGCTATTCTCCGTTCAGCAGCAAGTTCTCCCCGTTCTTTGCAGAGACCGCTTATGACCAGGATGTCGCTTCTATGACACAGCTTCCGCTGCTTACTTCTGATCGTATGGGCGCAATCGTCTACAAAGGAATCGATGGCGAGACAATCGAGTACAATGGAACTCAGTATACATACCATGGACCTGCAAACCTGGAAGTAACAGAAAATGCAGATGGTACTGTATTCTATGACTTCACACTGAAAGATGGTATCAAATTCTCTGATGGAGAGCCGTTAACGGTTGATGATATTATCTTCTCTATGTATGTTGTATGCGACCCGACTTATGACGGATCCACAACACTCTTCTCTCAGCCGATCGAAGGTATGGAAGCATACCGTTCCGGTATGGACACTCTGTTCAACCTGATCGTTGCTGCAGGAAAAGACAACAAAGATTTCTCTAAATGGACAGAAGAGCAGCAGACCACTCTCTGGACAAACATTGAGACAGGCGGAACTGCTTTCGCACAGGAAATCGTTGATTACTGCATCGCTAACGGATACAACACAGCAGAAGATTCCGTTGCAAAATGTGCAGCAAACTGGGGCTATGAGCTGAAAGAAGACGCTACAGCTACTGATTTCTTCAATGCAATGGTTGAAGCATATGACGGCGATCTGAAGACCATGAGCGATACTGAAACAGCAGGATCCTCTCTCTTCTCTTTAATCCCGGATTATGATTCTTACACCATTGGTGTTGAGACCGGTGAATCTGCTCCGAACATCTCCGGTATCCAGAAGACCGGCGACAACACTTTAAGAATTGTTGCAACTAAGGTTGATGCTACTCTGATCTATCAGCTGGCTATGAACATCTGCCCGATGCACTACTATGGAAACAAAGATCTGTACAACTATGAGCAGAACCAGTTCGGATTCCCGAAAGGTGACCTTAGCAGCGTTCGTGCTAAAACAACCCAGCCGATGGGCGCAGGCAAATACAAATTCGTTAAATTTGAAAACGGTGTTGTAAACTTCGAAGCAAACGAGAACTACTATCAAGGCGCTCCGAAGACCAAATACATCAACTTCCGTGAAGTACAGGATGTTGATAAACTGAACGGCGTTATCGCTGGTAACCTTGATGTTACTGACCCGTCCTTCGATCAGGACGCTGAAGGTATCCTTAAAGAGACCAACAGCAACGGCGACATCACCGGTGATGTTGTTACAACTGATACAGTTGACAACCTTGGATATGGTTATATCGGAATCAACTCCCACAACGTATCCGTTGGCGGAGATCCGGCATCTGACGCTTCCAAGAACTTAAGACGTGCATTCGCAACGATCTTCTCTGTATATCGTGATGT
>CAZOHB010000065.1:0-13825 GCA_964579345.1 uncultured Parasporobacterium sp. | reverse complement strand
TCAATGCTTCGGCCGGTATGCTGATCATCAACCCGAAGGCAAGAAACACCTATAAATTCGGTATGGACAATCAGGCATTCGCATCCGGTTCCGTACATTATGTCGGCTCTGAGATCCGCGCCGTGATCCTTTCAAAAATGCAGGTCACGGAAGGAAAGAATCTCTGCCTGATCTCCGCGGAATCCATCGCTGTTGAGGCGGCGCTTCATGACGGCGAAGGTTCGATCATCGCGGTCGAATACAGCGGCAAAGACCGGCGGACGCTGGAAGACAATGTCAGCCAGTTTGGAATCAACAATATCACGATCATCGATCACGTAGATGAAGAGACGATGAAAGATCTTCCGGTTCCGGAGACAACGATGATGGTCGGTTCCGCAAGCATGGAACAGGAAATCTCCTGCCTTCTGAAACTGAATCCGCAGATGGAATTTGTGATCTACACACTGGATTTCAATCTGGCAGGACGGATGAATCAGATCTGTACCGATCTCGGCCTCAAAGACATCGATATCACACAGATCACCGTTTCAAAAATGAACGCCAAAGGAGCCTTCGACATTCAGCCGGCCCCATGGCTGATCACCTGCCACGGAGAATAAAAAAATTCGACCTGCAAAGCGCAGGTCGTTTTTTTATGTTTGTTTCTTTTTTCGTTCCAGATAATTCTGAATCGCGCGCCGGGCATAGACCAGGATTCCGATGATGATAAAGGAATAGTAAACAATGAACCGCCAGATCAGCATGCTCCAGAACAGACCGCTGTAATCGAGCTGTGAAAAAATCAGGTAGAAGGAGCCTTCCGCCGCACCGGAGTTGCCCGGGGTCGGAATGATCGTGATCGCGCAGTAGATAAAGATCGTCTGCGCAAAGATATCAATATAAGAGCCTCTTCCGTTGTAAGCATGCAGAAGGAAGAACGGGATGCTGCAGATCGCGACCTGATAAAGCAGCGATAAAAGAAAGAGTTTCAGGATCAGTTTCTTTTTCGATGCGATGAGCTTCAGGCTCTCCTGATACTCCTGCAGCTTATGGATAATATTATTCAGCGTCTCGTCCACATTTTTGACCAGCCGGATCTTTCCGCCGAGTCTGATGAAAAACGAAACGATCCGAACTGCCGTTTTATCAGAAATGGAAAACAGAATAATAAAAAACGGAACAATGGAATAAAAAACGATTCCGACAAATGCAGGGATTCGGATCGCAAGGGTATAGACTGCTCCGCCCCTGAAGATAAACGTCAGGATCGCCAGAAAGATAAACGCCAGCTGCATAAACAGAAACGAAGCAAGCGGCATCGCAGCGCTGACTCCGGTATTGTAGCCGGATTTATACATGTTGTAGATCTGGAATGGCTGGCCGCCGACACCGGACGGCGTGATATTGTCATAATACTTTCCAAGCGCAGCCGTTTCGAACGCGACCTTCCAGGAGACTTTGACACCCAGATCACGCATCATGACGATGTATTTCACCGTCTCGACTGCCAACGCAAGAAACATGCACAGGAAACCGACAATAATCAGAAAAACCCCGAACGCCGGAAACTTGTATCCCAGCTCGGGTTTCTCACCGGAGAACTCTTTGACCGCGGTATACGCGATCACGCCTCCATTTACCAGAATAAAAATGATGATCCATATGATCCTGGATTTTCTACTGTTCTTTTTTTTCTGTAAGTCGTTATTCTCAGGCATCATACTGCTGTTCTATATGTGAAGAAAGGCCCGGCGTTTTTCTCCGGGCCTTGATGTATCTAGTTACACTTTTCGAGAAGCTCTTCCCATTTTTTGTCGACATATTTCTGAGCCTCTTCGATCGTCCACTCATTTCCCGGAGCAAAGCAGTGTTTGAATCTTCCCTGCAGTTTCATGAACTCCTCTACCGGAAGTTTATTCTTCGGTTTGTAGGTCAGATGGTACTCGCCTTCTTCCACTTCATACAGCGGCCAGACGCAGGTCTCCACCGCCATCTTGCAGATCTGCGGAAGGAGTTCTGCCGGATACTGCCATCCCCTCGGGCACGGGCAGAGCACATTCACAAAGGTCGGTCCCTCCGTATAGATAGCTTTGTGCGCCTTTTCATGAAAGTCTTTCAGGCTGCCGATCAGCGTTGTCTGGGCTACATACGGGCTGCCGTGCGCAACCATGATCTGGGTCAGATCCTTCTGATTCTGTTTCTTGCCGACCGATTCCGTTCCTGCAGGCGTTGTGGTCGCAGCTGCAAAACGCGGAGTTGCAGAGGAACGCTGGGTTCCGGTATTCATATAAGCTTCATTGTCGTAGCAGAAATAGGTAAAGTCATGTCCACGCTCCATCGCTCCGGAAAGGGACTGGAAGCCGATGTCATAGGTTCCGCCGTCGCCGCCGATCGCGAGGATCTTGAAGTCTTTATTCAGTTTTCCTTTCCTCTTCATGACATTGTATGCGGCTTCGACACCTGCTGCCGTCGCTGATGCATTTTCAAATGCGGAATGGATATAGGAATCGTGCCATGCCGTATAAGGATACTGGAACGAAGAAACTTCGAGGCAGGAAGTCGCGTTGCAGATGACTGCCTTATCTTCCGGATCGACCGCACGCATCATCGCACGGCAGACGATTCCGGCACCGCAGCCTGCGCACAGCCGGTGTCCGGCTTCAAAGCGCTCTTCTTTGCTCATAACTTCTTTCAGATTATAAGCCATCTTACAGCACCTCCTCTCTGTCATCCCTTTGTCCGAGATGAATATAGACAGGACCGATCTCGCCGGTCTGAACGATCTTTTCCAGATGTGCAAAGACACGTCTGGTGTGGTCGACCGTAAAATCTCTTCCTCCGAGACCGTAAACGATATCGATCATTTTCGGGCGCTGTTCCAGATTGATACATGCGCCGGCGGTCTCCGCAAAGAGCGGTCCGCCGTTTGCGGAAAAGCCTTCGCTCTTGTCCATTACAGCAACTGCCTTCACCGAACGAAGCGCCGCTGCCAGTTCTTCTCCCGGGAACGGACGGAAAACGCGGATCTTGATCAGACCGACTTTCTTTCCTTCCTTCCGAAGTTCATCCACTGCGGCTTTCGCGGTTCCTGCGGAAGAGCCCATGATCACCATGGCATATTCCGCATCTTCCATTTTATATTCTTCAAAGAATCCGTATTTGCGGCCGAAGGTCTTTTCAAAATCTGCAGCCACATCCAGGATTGCTTTCTTTGCGTTTTTCATTGCTTCCGCCTGTGCGACCCGCGCTTCCATATAATAACCGGAAACACCGTAAGGGCCGACCGCCAGCGGATTCTCTTCCTTTAGAAGATAATTTTCCGGATGGTATTCGCCGACGAATGCCTTGACGTCTTCATCCGATTCCAGTTCGATATTTTCCAGTGCGTGGGAGGTAATGAAACCGTCCTCGCAGATCATGACCGGAAGACGGACATCCGCCGTTTCTCCGATGCGGTGAGCCTGCAGATAATTATCGTAGGCTTCCTGATTGTTCTCCGCATAGATCTGGATAAAGCCGCTGTCACGCTCTGCCATGGAGTCCGAATAATCGTGATTGATATTGATTGGGCCTGTCAGCGCACGGCATGCGACTGCCAGCACGATCGGAAGTCTTGCAGAAGCTGCAACGAACAGCGTTTCATTCATGTAGGAAAGACCTGCGGAAGAAGTTGCCGTGATCGCTCTGCAGCCGGCTGCTTCCGCACCGATGCAGGCAGACATCGAGGAATGCTCACTCTCCACGCAGATAAACTCCGTATCGACTTTTCCGTCCGCTACATACTTTGCAAAATACTGCGGGATCTCTGTGGAAGGGGTGATCGGGAACATCGCAAATACGTCCGGATTGATCTGGCGCATTGCAGTCGCGATCGCTTCATTTCCGCTCATTCTGTCACGGATGCTCATATCAGTGCACCTCCTTCCATTCAATGGCGCCGAACGGGCAGATCGTGTAGCAAATGCCGCAGCCTTTGCAGTGATCGTAATCAAAATCTTCCCGTTTGCCGTCTTTGACCGGAATCGAGGAGTCCGGACAGAACGGAGCGCAGAGCACACAGTGTCTGCATTTTTCCGCATCCCAGACCGGGATCTTCGATCTCCATTCACCGGTCATCGTAAGTGCCGATGTCCCGGCTTCATATATTTCGCAGCCTGTCGTAAGCTCCTGCCACGTGGACTGCTCTGTGATCTCACATGCTTTCTTATTCATTCAACTGCTCCTACTCTTTTACTTCCCGCATCGCTTCCTCCAGACAATCCAGGTTGCCCCGGACCACCTGCGGTTTGTCCGCGAATTTGTGCGAATAAGCTTCTTCCATATCTTTTATGAATGCTTCCGGTTCCACACATCTGCTGATCGCAACAATGGCCGCAAGCATAGGAGTATTCGGGAAATAATTGCCAAGGTGTTTTCTGGAGATCGTTCCGGCGTCTACGGTATATACCTTGCCTTCATATCCCCGAAGCAGCGGTTTCAGTTCGGAAGCGCTTTTTGCCGAGTTGATGACGATCGCTCCTTCCGGTTTCAGACCTGCCGTTACATCCACGCTTTCAAGCAGCGTTTCATCAACGACAACGACATAGTCCGGCTTATAAATGTTGGAATGAATCGTGCAGCGCTCGTCCGAGATCCGATTATAAGCCGTAATCGGCGCACCGGAACGTTCCGGACCATATTCCGGAAAGGACTGTACATATTTTCCTGCCATAAAAGCAGCATCTGCCAGAAGAAGACTGGCCGTTTTTGCTCCCTGTCCGCCTCGGCCGTGCCAGCGGATCTCCATGATCTCCATATATCTTACCTCTCGATCATTCAAGCGTTTACAGAATTGATTTATTTTACATGATTGACAATCGACATACAAGTAAAAGTTTACAAAAGCGGTGGGATTTCTTTGTTGATTTTTTTTGCCGCGGCCGCATTATCTTTCGTCAAAAAGTATTTCACTCGGCACATGGAATGGCTTATAATAAACATATCATGAGTGATTTAAGAATTGTCGAAGTCAAAACTAAAGCGCAGCTCAGAAAATTCGTGACCGTCCCCAATGTGATGTATAAGGATGTTCCGGAGTTTGTCCCGTCTTTTTACGGAGATGATCTCGCAGACTGGGACCCAAAGAAAAACCCGGCGTTTGCCTATTGTGAAGCCAGGGCGTTTCTTGCATACCGCGGAGACAAGATCGTAGGCCGGATCGGCGCAATCCTGAATCATCGTTCCAACGAACACTGGAAAACAAACCGCATGCGTTTTTCCCAACCGGATTTTATTGATGATCCGGAAGTCTCCTCTCTTCTGTTTCAAACGGTAGAAGACTGGGCAAGGGAAAAGGGGTGCACGGAAGTGCACGGCCCTTTGGGCTTTTGCGACATGGACCGGGAAGGCATGCTGATCGAAGGCTTCGACCGCCGCAACATGTTTATCACATACTATAATCTGCCCTATTATAAGGACCATATGGAACGTCTCGGCTACAGCAAGGATACCGACTGGGTGGAATACAAGATTCAGATCCCTAAGGAGGACAGCCCGATCTATGCCAATATCAGCCATCTTGCGGAACTGGTCGTCAAACGCGGCGGCTATCATAAAGTATCTGTTACCAGAAGAAATAATTACAAGCCGTATATTAAAGATTTCTTTGAGCTGGTCAACGTTGCGTACGCCGAACTCTACAGCGCTGTTGAGCTGAGCCGTGAACAGATTGAAAAATATGCCGACAAGTTTATCCCGCTGATCAATCCGGACTACTGCTGTCTGGTTCTTGATACGGAGGAAAAACTGGCCGGCTTCGGCGTTTGCTGTCCTTCGGTTGCGGAAGCGATGAAAAAAAGCAACGGGAAACTGTTCCCGCTTGGATGGGCCCGGGTGCTCAGGGCTCTAAAGAAAAATAATGCCGTCGACCTTCTTCTGATCGCCGTCCGTCCGGAGCTACAGAAAAAAGGCGTGAACGCCATTATCATTGACCATATTATGAAAAGCTGTATCAAGAACGGAATCGAATATGCCGAGACCGGACCTCAGCTTGAAACGAATACCAAGGTCCTTGGTCAGTGGCGGGAATTCGATACCGAGCTGCACAAACGCAGAAGATGTTTTGTAAAAACGCTTGCTCTTTCGTAGCGGGCGTTTTTTATTCCTGTACTTCTGCTTCCGCTTCGTCGATCAGTCTGGAAAATTCTGCATCGACTTTTGCAAATTCTTCATCGTCTTCGATGTCGCGGAGTTCAAATTCTTCCTCTCCGGTCTCTTCGTATCCGTAAAGATAAACATCATCAGAGCCGTCGTCCGGGATCAGTGCGATATAATCGCTTCCATCCACTTCAAAGACTCCCATGATCTCGCATTCCATTTCTGTTCCGTCGTCAAATTCCAGGGTGATGTATTCTTCCATGTTTTCTCCTTTTTGATGCAATACAATAACCGAATATCTCAGTCGGTTTTATTATAGCATATTCTTGCAGATGTAAAAGCTTTTTAGCGCAGTGACGGCTTATTTTTTCAGCGTTTACAGCTGTTTCCATGCCAGCTCTTCATACTGTCTGGTATAGAGGTCGTAATAATAGCCTCTTTCCTTCATCAGTTCCCGGTGCGTTCCCTTGCCGATGATCTTTCCGTCTTTTACAACAAGGATCACATCCGCATTCACGATCGTCGAAAGCCGGTGGGCAATGACGAACGAGGTCCGTCCTTTGATCACTGTCGAGATCGCGTTCTGGATTGCCTTCTCCGTAAAGGTGTCGATGGAGGACGTTGCTTCATCCAGTACCAGGATCTTCGGATCCGTAAGGATTGCGCGCGCAAAGGAAAGGAGCTGTTTTTCACCGGTTGAGAGCATGTCTCCACCTTCTCCGACTTCACTGTCGAGGCCTTTATCCAGCTTATCCAGCAGTCCGTCCGCCGACACGATGCGCAGGGCATTGATGATCTCTTCATCCGTTGCATCGGGTTTTCCGTATTTCAGATTCTCTCTTACCGTACCGGAAAACAGGTGCGGGGTTTGGAGCACATAGCCGATATTGCTGTGCAGCCAGAGCTGGGAGCGTTCTCTCGCATCTCTTCCGTCGATCAGGATTTTTCCTTCCGTCGGCTCAAAGAACCGGCAGACCAAATTGACAAGCGTCGACTTGCCTGCTCCGGTCTCACCGACGATGGCGACATTCGTTCCTTTTTCCACCTTCAGGTCAAAGTGTTCGAGGACCATCTCGTCACCGTCCGGATAACGGAAAGATACATCACGGAACTCAATGTCTCCGACCAGTTCCTCCCAGTTTTCTCTTTTCGGTTCAAAGGTGTCTCCATACTTTTCGATGACTTCTTTGCTGTCCGATACATCGGACTCTTCCGCAAGGAGTCTTGTCAGTCGTTCGATATTGACCTGGATCGTGATCAGCGCGGAGATCGTATCGACGATGACCTGGATCGGCTCCATCATCTCGAGCGCATAGGACATAAAAACGGAAAGGGTTCCAATCATGATCACGCCGTCGGCAGTCATAATGCCGCCCTTCCAGAGGACGATCGCAAGGGCAAGGGAAGACATCATGGTGACCGTTGAGATCAGCAGTGCGTGATAATGCATGGCCTGCACGGATACTCTCCGCATCCGGCTCGTATCCTTCTCAAAGTCTTTGCGGATCTTTTCTTCGATCGCGAGGACTTTGATCGATCTTGCACCGGTGATGCCTTCATTAAAGTTTCCGGTGATCTTCGAGTTTAATTCACGGACACGCCGGTTCAGTCTTACCAGATAGCGCTGGAAGATCATCATGAGGACGGCGGCCACCGGAACCAGAATCAGGATCAGAAGGGTCAGATTGACATTGACAAAAAACATGACCACGATCACGAAGATCAGATAGGAAGCGCACCAGATGAAATCCATCATTCTCCAGGAGATCAGTTCGCCGATCTTTCCCGTATCGCTCATGACTCGCGCGTGGATATATCCGACATTATTCTGGTTGAAATAGGAAAAGGACAGCGTCTGCAAATGGTTGAACGCCGCATTTCGAAGGTCGCGGTTGACCATGACCTCCGTTTTTCCGCAGTCATATGCGCTTTTGAAATTCATCAGCACCTGCACCGCAAGGAGTCCGAGGTAAAGCGCAATAAACCAGCCGATGCCGGCGACGGTTTTGCCCGCGACAAAGTGGTCGAGCGCATACCGGTTAAACAACGGGTACAGGACGTCGATAAAGCTGACAGCACAGCCCATGAGGATCATGAGGATGATGCGCGCACGATATTTTTTTATGAACGGCAGGATCCGCGGAATTCCGAACAGCGGAAGCCTGACCTGTTTATTCTCTTCGTTATTCATATTTCTTATAGTTCAGCTGCGTTCTCCTGCAGGTCAAAGATCCTGCGGTAGATGCCGTTGTGTTTCAGGAGTTCTTCGTGGGTGCCGCTCTCTGCGACCCGTCCTTTATCCAGGACAATGATATTGTCTGCGTTCATCAGGGTTGTGATCCGGTGTGCGATAATGATGACGGTGGAGTCGCTGGTGTTTTCCTTCAGCGCGTTGCGGATCTTCATATCCGTTTCTGCGTCGACTGCGGAAAGCGAGTCATCAAACACCATGATATCCGGCCGTTTCAGCAGCATCTGCGCGATCGCCGTCCGCTGTTTCTGTCCGCCGGAAAGCGTCACGCCGCGTTCGCCGACGGTCGTTTCGTAGCCTCCGGAAAATCCGCTTACGGTCTCATCAAGACTTGCGATGCGGGCCGCATAGCGAATCATGTCCATATCCTGTTTTTCATCAGTGATCGAAATGTTCTCCGCCAGTGTTGCGGAAAAGAGGAACGGCTCCTGCAGGACCATACCGATATTGGTACGCAGGCTTGAAGCTTTGAGCGTTTTGATGTCTTTTCCGCCGATCGTGATCCTTCCGTTTTCCTTCGGCAATTCATACAGGCGATCCATCAGATACATCAGCGTGGATTTTCCGGAGCCGGTATTTCCGAGAATGCCGACCGTTGTACCAGCTTTAACGGTAAAGGAAACATTCTCAAACACCGGAACCTGGGACTCCACGGTCTCTTCCCCGTCCTTTCCGTTTTGTTTTTCTTTTGTCGTATAAGCAAAAGAAACATTTTCGAACCGGATATCCGCATGCAGCGGCATCTCTTCTGCTGCTTCCGCATCGTGCTCCTGTTCGGAGTTCATAATGTACATGACCCTCTCAAGCGAGACCCCGGCCTTGCTCATTTCGGCGATGATCCGGCCGAGCATACGCACCGGCCAGCGAAGCATCGTGTTATAGGCGACAAACGCAATATATTCTCCGGCCGTGATCGACCCGTTGACGCAGAACAGGACGCCTGCAACCATGACCGCAAGGACCTGCAGTCCGGTCATCAGATCTCCGGTTGACCAGAAGAAGGAAAGAAGCTTCATCAGCCGTATCCAGAGATTGGTATATTCATAGTTCTTTGATTCAAATTTTTCTCTTTCGTACGCTTCGCGTCCGAAGGCGCGGACGACACGCACGCCGGTCAGATTTTCCTGGGCGATCGTGGAAAGAACGCCTTCTTCTGTATCCGCCTTCGCGAACGCCCCTGCGATATGTTTGTGGAAATACAGGGAGTATGCGATGATCACCGGGATAAATACGGCGGCGATCAGCGTCATGACCGGGCTGATCCCGAGCATAAAGATCAGGGCCATCACGATCAGGATCACCATCCGGATCAGCATGGTCATCTGTTCGGAAACGAATCGCTTGATCGTATCGACGTCCGAGGTGCAGCGCTGAATAATGTCTCCGGTGTTGTTACTGTCGAACCAGGTGAACGGCAGATATTGAATGTGTCCAAATAATCGGTCACGCATCCGTTTGACCAGCGTTTCCGCTCCGGCCGAGTTCATGCGCCGGAACAGATAACGAAAGATGGCTGACAGCAGGGCGAGTACCGCGATGGCAGCGGCAATCAGATACGGCCGCTCCCGCAGTCCTGCAATTCCGCCAAGTGCGTTCAGCAGCGGAGTCAGAAAGGCAGGCAGCGCCGGCGCCGCATCCCCGATCACGCTGTCCACCGCGAAGGTGATGATCTTCGGGCTGATCATATCAAGCAGCGCAACCAGGGCAGCAAAGATCATGCCTGCGGCAAAAAACGCTTTGCTCCCCTTCAGAAAATGCCAGATCATTTGTCGTTTGGTCTGAAACGGTTTCATAAGTGGTGTTATTATAACATGGACATTTTCATTTGCCGATATATTTGTTGATAGTTTTCATGCGCTCTGGTTCACGCTTGCTGCACTTTTCGATTTGCGCTTTTTGCGTACTTCGATTCCTGTTTTTCGTATGCTTTATTCTTTACAGATTCTGTATAAGAAGTTTATAATGATTCAAATTCTTTAGGAGGGTTACAGATGATTGCGAAATATGATTTACAGACGATCGTTTACCCAAGCCGTATGGACGCGAGCGGCCGCATCAGCATCCCGGACTGCTTTGCGTTATTTATGGATATCGCTGCCCCGCATGCAGAGATTCTCGGCTGCGGAACGCAGGATCTTGCAAAGAAAGATCTGTTCTGGCTGACTGTCCGCTCGAAGATCAAAATTCTTCGCAGACCATTTTTGATGGAAGATATTACGGTCTCAACCTGGCCGGAGATGCCGGAAGAGACGCGCTGCCTGCGGGACTATTCCATTACACAGGGTGATAAAACGCTGGTCCTTGGAAAGACGCTCTGGGCTGTTATGAACATGAAGACCGGAAGACTGAGCCGGGTGGATGAACTCTATCCGGAAGGATTCGAAGCGATCCCCGATATCGCGATCGAAGAGCCGTTTACCCAGTTTGACCGCGATTTTCAAGGAGAGACCTTCGCGCAGTATCAGGTGCATTCGACGGATATCGATTTCGGCGGACACATGAACAACATTGCCTACATCCGCGCGCTTGCAAGTGTATTCCCATCAGATGAATGGAAACGCATGAGCATTACAGAGATGGAAGTGCATTACAAATCGCAGTGCTTTGAAGGCGATGTCCTCACACTGCAGAAGAAAACCGTCGGAGACTACACACAGATCTGCTTTAAGCGTCCCGACGGCAAAATCGCTTTATATGCATCTTTCAAATAAAAAATTTAACCCCGAGGACGGTTCTTTCGGTGCGAAATTGTACCGAAAGAACCGTCCCTCCGGTTAAAATGATCTATTCGTTTGTATCGAGATATGGTCTCGTACTCGCTGCGCTGAGTGCCATGGTGGAAAGGTTATGCAGGACGGATGTCGTCGACGGCGTCATAATGCCGAAGATTCCCGCTGCCATCAGCGCCGTATTGAACCCGAGGATGAAACGGTAATTGTTTCGGGTCCTTTTCATCAGCCTTGCGCTCAGCTCTCTGAGAAGGATGAGATCATCGAGTTCTTCAGAAAGCAGCGTGATGTCCGCAACCTGTTTTGCGAGATCAGAAGAATCCCGCATCGCGATCGAAACGTCTGCTGCCGCCAGCGCCGGCGAATCATTGATACCGTCTCCAACCATAACGACCGTATGGCCCTCTTCCTTCAGGAGGTTGACCATCTCCGCCTTGTCCTCCGGAAGTACCTGCGAACGGTATTCCGTGATTCCGAGAAGATCCGCCGCTCGTTTCGCTGCTTTCTCCCCGTCTCCCGTCATCATAATAATATGTTCAAATCCCATGCTGCGGAGTTTGTCCAGGGTCTGTGCCGCGCCGTCTCTGACCGGATCTTCGATTCCGATCAAACCGACGACCTGTCCGTCAACGGCCAGGTAAATGATGGAGAGGCCTTCCAGCTCTTCTTCCAGAGACCGGATCTCATCGGTGTACGGAATCTTTTCGTCTTCAAAAATATAATGCGCGCTGCCGATCTTCGCTCTTTTTCTGCGCAGTTTTGTACTGATGCCGTGCGCGACGACATATTCGACTTTCGCATGTTCTTCCTTATGCGTCAGGCCTTCCTTTGCTGCCTGCGAAACGATCGCTTTTGCGACGCTGTGCGGGAAATGCTCCTCCAGGCAGGCCGCGTCCCTCAGCACCTCATCCCGGTCATAGCCTCCAAGCGCCACTACTTTGGCTACTTTCGGACTTGCGGAAGTCAGGGTTCCTGTTTTATCAAAGATAATGGTATCCGCCGCCGCAAAGGCTTCGAGGAATTTTCCTCCCTTTACCAGCACCCGGTTATCCGTTGCTTCTTTCATTGCAGAAACGACCGAGATCGGGATGGAAAGTTTCAGCGCGCAGGAATAATCCACCATCAGCGCTGACATCGCTTTCGTCGTATTTCCGGTAACCAGAAGCGTCCCAAGTGCTGCCGCGAAACTGAACGGAACGATCGAATCCGCAAGCGCCTCCGCCTTGGACTGCACGCCGGCTTTCAGGCTTTCCGACTCGTCGATCATCTTGGCGATATCATGCACCCGGCTCTCGCCCGCTTTTTTCATAACGGAGATAACGATCGAGCCTTCTTCCAACGCAGTGCCCGCATAAACGCTGTGCCCTTTCGTGCGTCGGACCGCCGCAGACTCTCCGGTCAGCGAGGATTCGTTCACCATCGCCTCGCCGGAGACCACCGTTCCGTCAACCGGCACCATCGTTCCATGCTGGACACGGATATGGTCGCCCGGCTGAACATCTCGGATCGGGATCTTTACATCCCCGTCTTTTGTCACGAGCCATACGTTTTCCACCTGCATCGCAAGCGAACCCTCAAGAGCACTGATCGTCTGCTTCCTGGTATGTTCCTCAAGCGCATCCGTGATGCCTAAAAGGAACATGATCGAAGAAGCGGTCGTCGGTGACCCCTGCAGGAACGCACAGGCAACGGAGCTTGCATCCAAAACGGCAACGTTCAGCTTTCCACTCATCAAAGCATCAAATCCGTTGTAAAAATACCGGATGGCTCTGAGATAGGAAAGAATCCTGCGCACATCCATCGGGAGAACCAGACGTTTCCCGTAATGCCAGGCAGCCATCTTCGCAATTTTCCACAGGAATTCTTTATTCGCTTCCTTCAGCTTCTCCGCTTCCGAAGGTTCCGCCTCCGGAAGTTCCTTCCGGTTCAGTTCTTTCAGGCACGCAAGAATCTGTTCGTGTGCAGCTCCCTCATAACGGACAAGAATGCCTCCGTTCGTGGAAGTCGCTTTTGCGGAAATAACTCCCGGGATCTGCCCCAGGAGTTCCTCTAATCCGTATCCCTGCTTTTGATCAAAGACATACTGTCCAAACCGAATTCGGAGCTTTCCGGGTTTATCATAAACTGTTTCAAATTTCATTTATGCTACCGTTCTGTCTTTCCGTTTATTTGCGTTTTTTCGGAGCAGGTTTTGCTGTTTTGCGAACAGCAGGCTGTGCAGCTGCCGCTGTATCATCTGCCTTGGAAGCTACTTCTTCTTTTGCTTCTTCGTAGATGTCGTTTGCTTCTTCTTTTACATTTTCCCAGCCCGCTTTGATATTGTCGCGGGTCTGCATACCTGCGGCCATACCCTTCACAACAATTTTTCTTGCGCATTTACTTGTTACAAATAAACCGCCGGCAAAGCAGCCGACACCGATCCATAATTTCGGATTTTTCAAAATATTTAACATAATGTACTCCTTCCAGTTGTTCTGCTGACTCAAGTGAGTCAACCATTGCTAACTATACTGTAGCACATTCTTTTTTCGACAGGGAACGCTAACCGCCGCAAAAATTGTATTAAATAAATACATTTTTTTACATTCACTTCGCACATCTCGCTGCGCTCGATGTACGTTCTCGGGCAATGGCTGTTCGTGCAAGCACGACAGCCGCTGCCCTCACTTCGCGCATCTCGCTGCGCTCGATGTACGTTCTCGGGCAATGGCTGTTCGTGCAAGCACGA
>CAZOHB010000064.1:0-13867 GCA_964579345.1 uncultured Parasporobacterium sp. | reverse complement strand
CAGAATATTTTTTTTGCGCAACATTTTATAAACAAAGCTTTTCGGTGCTTTGTCCAAATACTTGCAAACAATCTTGTCCAGCCGCCCGCCGGCTGTTTCACGGTTGATAATAATTTCTTTCATCCAGTAAATAATCTATAGATAACTAAAGCTGTATCGTTCGTTTCAATATGTTTTATTTGCGTATCTGTTTTCGTTCGTGAGCGGTCAAATGTCCGCAGAATCGCGATTTCTTCAATTTGCGGATACATTTGATGTCCGTATAATCAAGAATTGCCTGATTTGCGGAACTCTTTGGCCTCATAATTGTCCGTAAATTCTGCATTTTTGCAATTTGCGGATACGTTCGTTGTCCGTAAAATCAAGAATTGCCTGATTTGCGGAACTTTTTTAGCC
This sequence comes from uncultured Parasporobacterium sp., assembly GCA_964579345.1. Taxonomy (GTDB): domain Bacteria; phylum Bacillota; class Clostridia; order Lachnospirales; family Lachnospiraceae; genus RGIG5612. The sequence goes on along the minus strand of CAZOHB010000064.1, from coordinate 13,471 downwards.
ATAATAGGTCCGCACAGAGCGTTCTTGCTTCTCTGCGGACACATCGCAGTTCCGCCCAGCGAAATAAGCTTCACCTGCGGAACTTTTTTAGCCATAATAGGTCCGCCCAGGGAGATAAGCCTCACCTGCGGAACTTTGCTGGTCTCAAGCAACTATCGTTCGCCCTTTTTAAAATATGCCTCGATCTGCGCCTCGGCATCTTCGTGGGTTCCGGAATTGTCGACGACAAAGTCGCCATGCGCGCGGAATTCTTCCGGCGAAAGCTGGTTGTCCATGATGCTTAGCGCTTTTTCACGGGAATAGCCGCGGTCGCGCATCAGCCGCTCGATCCGAACCTCCGGATCCGCATCCACGATCCAGAGCGTATCCAGAATATCATCGTAGCCGGCTTCGATCAGGAGCGCTGCCTCAACTGCGATCAGCGCATTTTCATCTTCTTCGTAAAAGCGGGCGATCCGGGCGAGGATCTCCTCTTTCACCTTTGGATGCGTCAGCGAATTTACCAGTTCCAGCTTGTCGTCGTCGTTGAAAACGATGGAGGCAAGCTTCGCCCGGTCAATCGGCCGCGACGCGGAAACATCGTCCGGATCCGCCGCCACCAATATCTCTTCACCGAATGCCGCAACGACTGCCTCATACGAAGCGCCGCCCGGCTCCATCAGTTCCTTCGCCACATCATCCGCCATGATCAGATGCGCTCCGAAACGTTTTTCCAGTATTTTTAATATCGTTGATTTGCCGGCTCCAACGCCGCCTGTTACCCCAATAACCATTTTTCTCCTCTAATATTTTTCAAAGTAAAAATGTATACCTCGTTAGCATTTCGAAATCCAATGGCTCCGCTTATAACGGGAACCAATATAAGTTTTTGCTGTCAAGATTCGCCGCCCCCATGATCAAAGCCTGATAGCCAGCCGCGCCCATGTTCATAGCTTGCTAACCACGTGCGTCCATATTTACTTGATAATTATCAGTGCGCCTCCAGCCAGTCGGCGCCTTCATTGACTTCCACTTCCAGCGGCACTTTGACATCCGCGGCGCCGGTCATCTCCGCTTTCAGGATCTCGGCCACGCGGGCAGCATCCGCGGCGGCACTTTCGACCAGCAGTTCATCGTGCACCTGCAGGACGATCCGGGCATCCACACCGGCTTCCCGCAGCGCTTTCTCCACGCGGATCATCGCGATTTTAATGATGTCGGCAGCAGTTCCCTGGATCGGCGCATTCATCGCCGCGCGCTCACCGAAGGCCCGCTGCATAAAGTTCGAAGATGCCAGCTCCGGAATCGGACGACGGCGCGCAAACATCGTCGTCGTGTACCCATCCATTTTTGCCTGCCGAACCGTGCGGTCCAGGAATTCCTTGACTTTCGGATAGGTGGCAAAGTATTGCTTAATGTACTCCCCTGCTTCCTTGCGCGAAATGCTCAGGTCCTGGCTCAGGCCAAAGGAACTGATTCCGTAAACGATGCCGAAATTGACGGCTTTTGCATTGCGCCGCTGCTCTTTCGTAACCTCATCAAGCGGGGTGTGGAACACTTTCGACGCCGTGATCTTGTGGATATCGGCATCGCTCTTGTAAGCCTCGATCAGGTTTTCGTCGCCGGAAAGATGCGCCAGCAGACGCAGCTCGATCTGTGAATAATCGGCGTCAAGAAATACGCAGCCTTCATTCGCAACCAACGCTTTCCGGATTCCCTGGCCCAGCTCATTTCGGATTGGGATGTTCTGCAGGTTCGGCTCTGTGGAACTGATGCGGCCGGTCGCCGTGATCGTCTGGTTGAAGGTTCCGTGGATCCGGCCGTCGTCAGAAATAAAGTTAACCAGACCGTCCGCATAAGTCGATTTCAGTTTCGCCGCCTGCCGGTATTCCAGGATGCGGTTCACAAACGGAAACTCGTCCGCCAGCTTCTCCAGCACGTCCGCCGAAGTCGAATAGCCGGTCTTCGTCTTTTTGCCATGCGGCAGTTTCAGTTTTTCGAACAGGATCACGCCGAGCTGCTTCGGGGAGTTGATGTTGAACTCCTCACCGGCCTCCGCGTAGATCTCCTGCTCGAGCTGCGCGATGGACTTGCCCAACTCGTCCGAATAATCGGACAGGATCTCTTTCTTCACGCAGATGCCGACGCGCTCCATGTTATAGAGGGAAAAGGCCAGCGGCATCTCCATATCCGTGAGCAGCTCCCACATGCCTGCCTCTTCCACTTTTTCTTTTGCTTTCGGGAAGGCGCCCGCCGCGCAGAACGCGGAAAGAGCCGCAACCCGAAGCGCCTCATTCTTTTTCTCTTCTTTTCCGACTGCCTCTTTTATTGAGAGCTTGCCGATCAATTCTTCTTTGGACGGGACCATTGCTCCGGTCATATCCTGATAGACCGCATCATACGTATAGGTCGATTTGGACGGGTCCAATAAATAGGCCATGATTTCCAGGTCGTAGACCTGTTTGAAATCATCGTAGTTTAGAGCACCATCAGCAGCTCCATCGTTCGCAGCTGCTTTCGCTGACGCCCCGGAATCTGCAGCTGTTGCTTTTTCCGTCAGATTCGTCATAGCTGCAAAATCAAACTGCAGCTGAGAAGCTTCTTTATCTGCACTGTCTGCCGCCTGATTTTTATCCATGGCATGCAGCATTTTCTTCAGGCCAAAGACATAGATCTCCCGTCCGGACTTCAAAAGCGGCAACAGATTCGGAATCGTCCCGCAGAAAACAGAGGTCTTTTGCTCGCCGTCTTTTTCATACGTCACAGCACAGATGGTGCCGCTCTCATCCAGATACAGGCCGATCGCCGGTACCTGTTGCTTGGACATGCCGGCCAGCTCCTCCAAAAGCGCTTCCAGCTCTTCGGCATCCCGGGCATCGAACTCCAGATCCGACGATCCGCTGATATCCTTCATATCAAACCGCTCGAGCAGCTTTTTCAGCTCCAGCTTTTTGTACATCTCGTAAGAATCTTCGTTATAGAACTCGGTCTCGGACTCGACCTTCGCCTCGTGGAAATCCATCTCGACCGGGATGTCGATATTGATCTCCGCCAGCACACGGCTCATCCGCCCCTGCTCAATGAACTCGCGCAGGTTGTTCTGCGCGCGGTTCGGCTTGATCTCATCGACATGCGCATACGCATTTTCCAGCGAACCGAACTGCACGATGATATTCGTTGCCGTCTTCTCGCCGATTCCCGGAATGCCCGGAATGTTGTCAGAGCTGTCGCCCATCAACGCCTTCAAATCTATAAACTCGGAAGGTGTCACCTGATATTTTGCCTTCACATCGTCCGCAAAATACGACTCGATTTCTGTCCCTCCGCTCTTCGTTTTCGGGATCGCGATCATGATATGGTCCGAAGCCAGCTGCAGAAGATCGCGGTCGCCGGACAATACAACGACGTCCAGGCCGGCTGCCTCCGCCCGCTTCGCATAGGTTCCAAGCACGTCGTCCGCCTCGTAACCCGGCAGCTCCGCCGTCCGGATGCGCATGCTCTTCAGTACCTCTTTCAAAACCGGGACCTGCTCATGCAGCTCGTCCGGCATTCCTTTTCTCGTGCCTTTATAATCCGGAAACATCTCGTGCCGGAACGTTTTCTGCGGCAGGTCAAACGCCACGATCACATACGAAGGCTTCACCTTCGCATACGCCGCAAAGAAGATATTCAGAAATCCGTAGATTGCGTTCGTATGCAGCCCCTCCGAATTGGTAAGCGGAGGCACGCCGTAAAACGCGCGGTTAACAATACTGTGTCCGTCAATCAACAATAATTTTTCGTTCATACTCATTTCTTACCTGTGAAAAACTTTTTTCAAATCTAGCACTTGCTTAATTTGTCACGACCCATTGCTGGATTTGGCACGATCCATTGCTTTCTTCTCATCTAACACTGGTTCTGATTTTAAGCAAGTTCCTGTGAAACCTAATGTTGGATGCGGTCAGCTCCTCTGACATATCCCTTTCTGAATCCCAACTCTGCATCGCGGAGCGTATAATTGTTTATTTCCAATCCGGCTCTCTCATCTTTGAGACAGCGGTCTGCAGATCACTGCACTTTATGCGCCTTATTATACCAAGAAAGCATGGCCTGTTCCATGCCAAATTTCTGCTTTCAAAACGCTCCGAATTAATGCACGAAAAACCGACTCGTGCCTCATTCACCACATTCGCCTGTCGGATTCATATGCAGTACCAGCTTCCCCACCCGCCTGCGCAGCCTGTAAATCATGCATGATCACTCCGCCAGTGATACGCTTGCAAAACTCTTCCAAAAAAAATGCATGAAAAACCGACTCATGCCTCCTTAGGGACAGGCACGAGTCGGATTTCCGTGCATTTTTCCTGTGAACCGTTCGCAGCCCCGTGAAAACCGGTTTCGTCCGTCTTTAAAGTTCCGCATAATCCGTGAACCGTTCGCAGCCCCGCGAAAGCCGGACCGGGCAGCTATTTCACGGTTACTTTCTTTCCTGCGATCTTCTTTGTAAAGATCTTTTTATAAGCTTTGACCGTCTTCTTATTTACCGTCTTGCTTCCAACCTTGACCTGAACCGTCTTCACTTTCGAGCTCTTAAGGCATCCCTTCACACCGGCCTTCTTCAGCAGCTTCGTTTTCAGAACAACCTTGGTCGCCTTGCTCTTTGCAAATGCGTTCTTTGCAAGTTTCGTTACATTCTTCCCGACCGTGACCGTTCGGATCTTTGCGCCGGTGAATGCCTTTGCGTTTACCTGCGTGACTTTATAGGCCTTACCGTCCGCCAGTTTTACAGTTGCCGGTACTGTAACGGATTTTGCATTCTTCGCTTTGATCAGGGTTACCGTTCCCTGTGCCTTTGCAGTCGCAACTTTCGTCACCTTGTAGGTCTGTCCCGATACCTTGTAGATCTTGCCTTTTACAACCTTCGCTGCAGCCGGGGCATCCGTGCTGTAGAAGGACAGAACGCAGAGATCCTCGCTTACCGTAAAGGTTCCTTCCTGAGAAGCTCCGGCAAAATGATAAACCGTTCCTCCGACTGTTCTGTCTGCCGGCATAAGCTCAAATACATTTGCGCTTGCTCCCGGCGCGTAGAACTCAGAGCCGACATATTCTGCCTGCGCAGAACCGATCTGATTGGTATACACGTCAATATAGATCGGACGCAGCGCTGTCGTATACTTGCCGTATTTGATAATAAAGATATCATCATCATTCCGGGTCACTGTGCATTGATTCAGATTCACGGCTGTGCCGGAAATGCTTCCGTTCTCATACAGCGTAATCTGACCGCCGGAGATTCCGGATCCATTCTTCTCAACGGCCGGCATCTTGGTAATCTTAAGGCAGCCTGCAGACGGATAGATCACTACGTCATAGGTATCGGTGAAATCAGCATAGGTCAGGGTCACGGTCTGGATTCCGATCTTAGACATATCCGGCGTTGTCGATGTGACTCCTGAAGTGATCAGCTCCGTTCCTGTTCCGGTATATTTATAGACGGAAGTTACCGGAAGGAAAGTCTCTCCCTGATGGTAGAACTGCGGAACTGTCTCCACCGGGAAGCGATAACGGTTTACAAGCTTCTTCGGAATCAGACCGGCTGCAAGATCGAGCCCGTTGGTTCCGTCTTCTTTCAGTCCGCCGGAAAGATCCAGGAAGTTATCTTCTCCGAGAATCTTGAGATAGGTCTGTGGATCGTTGAATACCGCCACATCACCCTTGGTTGTGCCATCATCTCCGATTCCGGAGCCAATGCCGTTATAAACAAGGGCTCCCGCAACATTCCAGGTATTTCCGCTGCCGTTTACAAGCGGAGCTCCGTTTTCACGGCCGTTGATTGCATAGGCCTTATAGCCGCTGCCTTTGATCTGCGTTGCCGCGGAAATATTCTGGGTCAGATCCGAATAATCGTGATTGACGAATCCAACAAGTCCTGCTGCAGAGCCACTTCCGCCGTCGACTTTTCCTGTAAAATAGTTTTTAGATATCTTTCCTCTGGAAATAACAACCGGCGTGCTCTCGCTTCCTTCCTGCAAAACAATATCGCTGAGGCCAATCAGTCCGCCAGACGCACCTGCTGTGCTTGTCACATCACATGCCACATAATTGCAGAGGATATCGGTGTTATAGTTATGGTATGATACTTGATCATCCTCGACATTATACTGCATGATGGCCATCAGGTCATGCTCATCTCCATAACCGGTCCGGTATCCGATCAGACCGCCTGTATTTCCGGAACCATTGACGAGACCTATGATCTCATTTCCTTTGATTACGGTATTTGGTGTATCCAGATGCAGTTTTTCAAGGGATCCGCCAAGGAAGGCTGCAAAGAGCATATAAATGCTGAGCAGTTCAGCATTCTTCTCATTCTCTTCTGCAGTATCTGTTTCCTCAAAGGCGATGTCATTCAGATCAAAGCAGAATCTTCCTTCCACTTCGCCGATCAGTCCACCGGCCGCTGCTCCGCCCGTTGCGGAAATATCCGCGTCGACCGTGCAGTCCAAAAGGCTCACTCCGCTCTTCGCATACTGGATGCCAAGCATTCCGCCACAGGCGCCTTCACTTGCTGTTACCTCAATATCTCCGATTGACGTACACTGTGTGAAGTCGGAGCTGGATCCTCCTGCCACAGTTCCGGCAAAAACGGCTCCTTTTTCCATGCTGTTATTAACGCGGATATTTCCGGTCGCATAACAGCCGGAAAGTCCCGGATCCTCAGCCTTCATCGCATAATTCCAGACGCCGTACGCCATAAGAATGGAACTGTATCTGGATTCCGGAGAATTCTCGTTTTCTGTATCCGCTTTATAGGTTTCATAGTATTCCTTGAACCTTGCAGGTGCTTCTATTTCCAGATACATTTCATCCAGCATCGCTTCTGTCGGTGGATCATCTCCCTGAAGCTGATATTTGTCTTTCAGATACTCATAATATGTCATGACCGGATCCCAGTAGGAAGCGCCTAACAGGGAGCCCGCAAACACCCGGAAGGTCTCATCAAACGGAATCTCTTCCCCATCGAGTCTGATACCCGTAGAAGCATTTGTACGAATATCAATCACGGCATCCGTGACATTCAGATCCGTAATGGAAGCATTCATGGCAAAACCGAAAAGTCCCAGATCTGCAAGACCTAATGTCCGGCCGTTATCATACAGCGTCTTTCCGGAATCCGCACTGAAGAACTCTTTATAGCTGGCTTCAATCTCCGCTGTTCTCGGGATCTTTGTGATCTTAAAATTGCTGATCGTATGTCCGTTTCCGTCAAAGGTTCCCTGGAACGGGACCGTGACAGCATAGGAGGAATAACGGTTATCAACACCAAGGGTGCTTCCGACATACTGGCTGAGTTCGGTTTGTGCGCCGAGTGCGAAAGCATATCCGATCGGCTCCCATTCCATGCCGCCCAGATCGATATCTGCAGTCAGCACATATTTGTTTTCCGCTCCCCAGCCATCCGGATCCTGTGCCAGAGCGATCAGATCCTGCGCGGAGCTGATCTTCGTATAGGTCGAATAATCTTTGGCCTTATCCTTAAACACAGTCTCCATGGTCGAGTGTACCGGAATTCCGATAAAGTCGTAGGTATGATTCGAGTCAATCTTCTTATATCCGATGATCTCGCTCCAGCCGGCGCTGACAGCAGAGATCTGGTAATCATTCAGCTGAACAGCTCCATCTCCGGTCACAAACCACGTGAACGCGTCCATATTGGCATCGGTCATTCCTGTCGTCTCTGCAACTGCTGCGCTGCGGACGTCCTCGGAAAGCTCAACGGTGTCCGCCAGATATGTTGTTACGCCGTAATAAAAGTCATAGCCACGATCCGACGCCTCCTCAAAGAACGGTGTCTCGTCTGTTACCCATTCTCCGCCGGAGCTGTAATATCTGTGATAATGGTAGCGGTTTAACCCATCCGTATTCGCAATCGCCATACAGTCGCCGATTGAAACCAGGCATTCCGCGCTTGTTCCCATATATTCGGCCTTGATTGTCGTTACGCCTCTGGAAAGGCCTAAGACCTCGCCTTTGCTGTCAACAGCGGCAACCGTCGGATTGCTGCTCGTCCATACGATATCGCTTCGCTCTGTGACATCCGCATACCGGTAATAATAATGCAGGTCAAACTGCTCGCCCAGCGCCAGACGGATGCTGCTCTCGGACATGCCGCTCGGAACATTCAGCCTGTTTTTCTTGACAACGCTCCAGACGCCGTCGCTTCCGGTATTGCCATAGTAAACAACTTCCTGATCATGACCGAATCCGTTTCCACCATAGTCATAATCGTTTATACATTTCTGATACTCATAATCATAATATGCATAGACCTTGATCATCTGTGCGTGGATATTGTTGAGATACTGCTCATAATCCCTGATCCTGCTGGCGTTGTTATTACCGTTTGCCTCCGCCGTGATGCGATAGCCGTAGGACATCTCCGCAAGCCAGGCAGTCGTCATATACTGCGCGACCATGCTGTCCATAAACGCTTTATATTTTTCATGAACGGTCACGCTGTCCTGCTCGCTGTAGGTCAGGTAGATATAGTACATTTCTCCGATGCCGCGGTTTCCGGTCAGTGCGCCGAAATTCAGATTGGACGCGGTCAGATAGTCGCCCATCGCAAGAACCGTGTCACCGATGTTGCCAACGTTGTTGTTCAGCGTATATACGCTGTGGGTCTGATCCTCACCGGTTCCTGCGATAAAGTCCATCAGCGTCCGGATGAAGTCCTGATGGAATTTCAGGACCTGATAACTCCGTCCGGCAACGGTCACATTCGTATTCTGAATAAGATCCTGCTCCCGTTTGGTCAGGTTATTCACCGATCCCTCCTGCAGTGTGATCTTGTTCAAAACTCCCATGATCTCCCCGCCGTTATCGAGCGCCATGACAGCCTCATAAAAAGCTGTATAAAAGTCCTGATTTGCGCTGAGCGTTTCAAGGATATTGTTATCGTAGGTGTAGAGTTTGGAATAATCGTTGACGTAGCTCTGCAGGGATTCATGCAGATCATTCGTCATCTTGATCTCTGCTGTTGAGGAATAAACGACAGATTTCAGAGTATCTGTCTGCTCATTGATCAGATTTGTCAGATTATTAAACGATGCCGTCATTTCAGCATTCATCTGTTTGACGGATGAATAGATATCTGAAAGCATCTGTGTCTGTCTTACCAGCTGGGAATTGATCGTTCGTAAGGATCCGTTGATCATCGACAGCTGTCTGTTTACATACTTGCTGTTTTCGACCAGATAGTCGACCGACTGTTTGATCTGATTAGTGGTTTCCTTGATCTCACTGACATCCGAATAGATCGCATCCAGCGTTTCCTGCATCGGATCTCCTCCGAAGCTGGTGCCGAAGATACTGTCTACCAGATCCAGACATACACCGCCCGGATCATCCCAGTCCGCATTGGCCAGGACAGATCCCACATTCAGGATGCATCCGATCGTTGCCGTGGTATTTCCGAAGGCATCCAGTCCGTCGAAAAATCCCATGCCTCCTCCGCCTCCTCCGCCGGCACCTGCGCGGCCCACCGCATATGCGGGCGAAGCCATGCAGACGATCAGAATGATGCTTAGCGCCGAACTGAGGATTCGTTTTCTTATCGCTTTCATTTCTCTTCTCCTTCTAAAGTCGTGCCTTAAGATAATTCTGTCTGTCGCATATAAAAAAGCCGCAGGAATCCGTGACACAGAACTGCTGTCACATTTCCTACGGCTTTTCCTTGATTCTGTCTTGTAGTTCACTATGGAATCCGGCTCACGCCGGCATTTTCAAATTGTCTTTCTCAGGAAAGATCCGAAAAACTGTAAAATCTGATTTTTTTAATAGTAATAATAATTTCCGCCAGCCTGCATTTTAATAATATCCGTTTGCGGACATTCCGGCTGTGATAATAATTCCTACAATAAACAGTACACCGGAAAGGCAAAGACCGATAATGGAAAAGATCTTGCCAAGTTTTGCCAGTTTAAAGAAACCGTTTTTCTGGGAAACTCCCGCGAAGATCAGACCAACAACCGCGCATGCGATCATTATAAGGCCTAAGAAAATACCTGCTACCGGTAAAACTCCAAGCCAGCAGAATACAAGTGAAGTAAGACCAAGAACAAAGCTGATGATTCCGAAGGTCTTGCATTTCGCATAGCTGCCGCCTGCAGGCTGTGCGGTTTCCTGATACGGAGCGTATCCGCCCTGTGCCGGCTGTGTATACTGTGGCTGTGCATAACCCTGCTGTGGCTGAGCATAGCCCTGCTGCGGCTGTGCATAACCCTGCTGCGGAGCTTCTGTAAACGCCGGAGCCGGTGCCGGTGCCGGAGCTGCGTCAAACGCCGGAGCTTCCGGAGCCTGCGGAGCCGGTTCAGCTACAAACTGCTCTGCTTCATTCTGAATTTCTGCAGCTTTTGCCTGAACATTCTCTGTATAAGCAGCTGCGTCATTCGTAACAGCTTCTGCGACCTGTTCCGGGGCCGGAGCTTCCGGTGCAAGCATCTGTCCGCATCCTGCGCAGAATTTTGCATCGCCATCATTTGCTGTTCCACAATTACTGCAATATCTCATCGTTGTATCCTCCTCTTATATTGAACATTTAACATAGGATATGTTATTATAACTCAATATTTCTGCAATAGCAATTCATTAGAAACCAGAAAAAATATATGAATAAACATCAGCGCGTATTTGCGCGTTCCAATTTCATCTCCTATTTATATATTCCGCTCACTTTGATATTTCTTGAAGTGACGCTTCTTTTTATGACCAAAGGCCATGTGGAGATCGGCAACTTTATCGCTATGCTGCTGGCTTCGATCGCCTGGGGAATGCTGACGAACCTCGTGGTTTCGCTGTCGCACTCGGAACAATGGAACGCCTGGCTCGGGCTTATTTTCATCGAGCTCTTCTCTGTCGTTTTCATGATCGCCTATTTTGTGCAGGATTCCTACCAGAATTTTGTCAACATTGCGACCGTGTTCGGAGGCGCCGGCGGCGTTGTTGAGGAATTCGGCGACTCCATCATCAACATCATCAAACACAATCTCCTTAAGATCCTGATCTGGGAGATCCCGGCGATCCTCTATCTGTTTCTCGGAATCATCTTTAAAGTCATCCGCTTCCGCCGCAATCAGGAACGAAAGGCGTATTTCCGTCTCTTTCTGATCTTTGCGGTCTTTGAGGCAGCTGCCTGCGGACTGACGCTCCGGACACAGAACAACCGCACCAAGCTGGTGGCCGAATACGATTTCAATACCGTCGTCCGCTGCTTTAATCTCCAGACCGCCGTCAAGCTGGACCTCGCCTATCTCGTTCTCCCGAACCCGGCTGGCTGCGTCTTTCTGCCGGAAGAGGCTCCTTCCCGGGAGCAGTTCTCCCCGGATGAATATCATGTGATGGATCTGGACCTTGCGTCGCTTTCCGAGGAAACAAAGGTACAGGATGTCCGAAATATCAATGACTATGTCAGCAGTCTGGAGCCTGCGGCCAAGAATCAGTACACCGGCCTTTTCGAAGGAAAAAATATCATCTTCATCAGTGTGGAATCCATGTCACAGGAGATGATCTCCGAGCAGGCGACGCCGACCCTCTATATGATGCAGCAGGAAGGCATCCGCTTTGAAGACTACTACCAGCCCTACTGGAACGGCAGCACGTCAACCGGTGAATTTTCCAACTTGCTCGGCATCATCCCGACCAGGGGCATGTATTCGTATGAGAACACGATCGGCAAAAACCTGTATTTTACGATCGGCAATGAGATGATGCGCAAGGGTTATTTCAGCAGGGCTTACCATAACGGCACAGTGGAATACTATCAGCGCTATATCGTGCACCCCAATCTGGGTTATGAGAAGTTCATCGCGGACGGCAACGGCATGGAAGAAGGTCTTTCCGGAAACTGGCCGGTCAGCGACCTCGAAATGCTGCAGTACGCAACCCCGCAGTTTATCGGTGAGTCCCCTTTCAGTATTTATTTCATGTCGATCAGCGGCCACTTCCCATACTTCCATGATCTGAGCATTATGGTGGAAAAATATGGTGATCGAACGAAAGATATGGGATATTCGGATTATGTGGACGCTTACATCTGTTCCCAGATCGACCTCGACGAGGCCATGAAATACTTACTCGAGGAACTGAAAAAAGCCGGCGTTTACGAAGACACCGTCATCGTTCTTGCACCGGACCACTACCCTTACGGCCTGACACACAACGATGCCTGGGGAACGGACAAGAACTATCTGCCGGAGCTTTACGGTTTTGAGCCGAAGGATATGATGGAACGCGACCACAACGGACTGATCATCTGGTCGCCGGTCCTGAAAGATATGGATCCGATCGTCGTTTCGGAGCCGAGCTACAGTGTGGACATTCTGCCGACGCTGCTGAATCTGTTTGGCGTGGAATATGATTCGCGGCTCCTTGTCGGTCAGGATCTGCTCTCTCCGGACCGCGACGGCCTCGTGATCTGGCCGGATTATTCCTGGCGCACCGCAAAAGGCACGTACTACGCGCTGACAAACAAATTCGTAAGCGCGGACGGCTCAGAGCCGGATAAAGAATATCTGAAAAAAATGAAGGCCATCGTGCGTAACAAGATGACCTTCTCAACCAATGTTCTGGAGCAGGATTATTACAACCTGCTGTTCGGAAAGTAATTTGATATCGTTCCCCGGAATGATTTTGCGCGGCTTCGGCAATTGATAAACAACCGCTTCCGCCGCGCAAATAAAGTTTTCACTGATGTTCTCTTTTGGTGCCCGAGGGCTTTTTTTATTGCCTGATTTCAGGCCGTTTTTCCATCCGTTTGTTACGACTGCGCCATCATTTTGACTCGCGCGATTGCCTTCTTCACAGGCGGGATGCAGAGAATGATGATGGTGATGATACCTTCCGCAAAGATGTAAGCACCGTTATAGCACAGGGAATACGGAAGCGCTGCCCAGCCGTCCCATGCATACTCTCCGAAGAAGATCCAGCCGGAAATCACAGCAAACACATATCTTCCAAGGATACCGACGATATAGCCGATCAGCAGACCGTTTTTCTTTTTCCAGAAAAAGCCGGAAAGTCCGAGCGCACCGAACGCCAGCGGATAATCCACAATGACCTGAATCGGGAAATAAATATATGGCCCGACAATAAACTGGAGCACACCGTAGGCGACTGCCGTGATAATACCGGTCGCCGGTCCGTAAAAGTAGCCGATCACGCAGATAAACAGCATGCTGAAAAACGTGATCGATCCACCAAACGGAAACTCAAAGACTTTGATCATCGAAGTCACCATCGCCAGCGCAAGCGCAACCGCGCAGAATGCCAGCTGTTTCGGGCTCATCTTTTTGGCTTCACCCTTCCGTTTGGAAAGAAGAAGACCTGCGATGAGGATCAATGCGACCAGAATGACAGCAGCTACGATATATCCGCCTGTGGCCAGGCCATATTCGCCATCACCAAGATCCGTAATAAAAAATGACATAAAAAAACCTCCTTTTTGCCGGAG
>CAZOHB010000063.1:0-14072 GCA_964579345.1 uncultured Parasporobacterium sp. | reverse complement strand
TTCAGATCAGTAAAGGAAGAATTCTATGGATATTCAGATTATTAGAGAATATTTGGATCTGTCAATTACATTAAGTTTTAGTAAAACTGCAGAACGAGTTTTCGTTTCCAGGTCCGCTCTATCGAAGCATATTTCGAATTTGGAACGGGAATTGGGTATGGAGCTTTTTTTTCGCGATAAGCAAACCGTAAGCTTGACCCCTGCAGGACTTGCCCTGAAATCAAAGCTGAAGGAAGTGGTGGATGCATATGATCAGGCATTACAAATTGCGAGAAAAGAAGCTTTGGTTACGCAGGGCGATTTGAAAGTTGGTTTCTTTCCCTCTCCGCATGTCCGTTCCACGCTTTCCAAAGCGATAACCGCTTTTTCCGTGATTTATCCGGCAATGAACATTTCGCCAATCATGATGGAAATAGGCGATCTGGACAGTGCATTAAAGAATCACCTGCTAGATATCGCCATCTCGCTTTCCTATCCAAACAGTTCGGTTCCTTATGATACCGAGTATATTCCGCTGTATGAAAACCGGCTTTGCGCGGCGGTCGGAAAAAACCATCCCTTAAGCAGACAAACCTCGGTTTCCATCGAGGAAATTTCGAATTATCCGCTAATTCTTCCGAATCATCAGCAGTTTTCTATTTTCGCATCACTGATTGAGGGTTTCCTTTTTAATCTTAATAAATCCCTTGAGATTCGTTGTGAATATGGTCGGATGGAGGATGCAATCACGCTGGTCGAAAGCGGTGCGGGAGTATCGATACTAATCACTGAACTGAAATACTATTCTCTGGCAAATATTCATTATTTAGATATTACAGACAAAACACCACCTGTGAATGTCGGTATCTTTTTCAAGAAAAATCCGCATAATCCACAGGTGGCCGAATTCGTTCAATGTATTAAAGAAGTGTTTATGACTTCCGCTCCGGAAGAGTCGGCGAAATAAACTCTTTGTACATTTTAACTCGCTCTTTGTACTCCGGACTCTGCATCGTCTTCATGGCATTTGCCAGACCGGCATTGATATCTGCCATATGATGCGCTTTTCCGCTCAATGTAACATGTGAATACTCCCTCTGCTCTTCCGGAAATTCAAAGGTATATTTTCCATTTTCACATTTCATGGAGCCCTCGATTCCGCATACCTCGCATACGACTTTTCCATCTGCATCAAACATGAAGTTTCTGCTATGACACATTGGGCAGAGGCCTTCATCGCCTTTATATTCAATATGATCCAAATCTTTTGCTGCGATAGCAAGGTCATACCCCATCTGCCGTATGCGGGCACGACGTTTTTCATCCATCACAATCACCGCTCCCCAAGGAAAGGCTTCCGCGTCAACGATCTTCCACATCGGACTCATTGCGTGGATTCTGAAGTCTGCGTCAACTCTTCTGTTCCATTGTGATCCTCCGATGGCAATATAGGAAACCGCCTTTTCCTTTAAGTATCGCAGATCCGGCATTTTCGTTCCTTTTTCTTCCGCCATCTTTTTGGAATCAAGAACATTTCCTCTGTCGGTGCGTGGACCAAAACGATCCATCATCGTATGGAAAAGTCCGCACGCGCCTTCTTCAAAGACCGGTGTGGAAAAAAAGACCGCATCAGCGTCAAGCATCTTATCCAGCATCCATTCAAATTCGTCCTTCTGTGCACAGCGGACGCCCATTCCTAAAATCTGCCCCTGAACGCAACCGTTGCAGCCGGTGCAATGATGTATATCCAAATCAAAAGCATGAATAAATTCGATTTCCGCTCCGGCTTCCTGCGCCCCCATCAGTGCTTCTTTACACAGACAGTCATTCCTGCCGTTTTTTGTTCCAAATGATATTCCCAATACTTTCATCGCATTCCTCGTTTCTATCAGCGAACTCTATTTTCTGTGTCCGTCAAAATTCATGACCATCATGCCGCCGTCTGCAACACCCCAAATATGGTCTCCGTCAATGTTTCCGGATACAGTAACCTCCAACTGTCCGACAGGAGTATTGACCGTAGGATGAGCCTCAAACTTATCATCGGAAATCTCGATTTTTCCGAGGTTCTCATTGTTTCCCATCAGGAAAAATTCGCCGGTTAAATAACCGTCTTTCTCGTAAAATTTCCATGGACTCGTCTCGCCACCAACCATTGATGTTACTTCAACTTCCCAATCTCCAATAAATCTCTGCATTTTTCATACCTCCTGTGAATTAATTATTCTTATTACTTTATTTGTTTTACAGCCCGATATATTCGCAGGCATTCTCACCGGCGATTCGACCGGAATTTAAGCAAAATCCCATAGTGTTGCCCGGAATCGTAAAGGTATAGCTGTCGCCGTAAATATTGCAGGCATCCACTCCGACTGCATAAAAGCCGGGTATGACGTTATAGTCTTTATCCATAACTTCCATCTTGTGATTGACTAAGATTCCGCCTAAGGATCCATATCCGCCTACGGTCTGTTTCAGACAGTAAAACGGTCCTTTCTTTAATGGGATCATGTAACGGCGGTCTTTCTCAAAGATTTCATCGAAACCGTTTTCACACATTTCGTTATATTCTTCCACTTCCTCTAAAAGGCCGTGCTTGTCGATGCCGGCTTTTTCCGCCAGTTCTTCTAACGTATCTGCCTGAAATGTCACTTCATATCCGCGGTCGATATCCAGCTGCCATGCGGTATCGAAATGATCATATGTATCATAAGGATGAACATGCGATACAATGTCCGGCCCTTTCTTTTTCCATCGTTTCAGCATATTTGCGTCAAAAATCGTAAAAGCGTAGCGGCCCGGTTGAACAGAGATTGCGTTCCCGGTAAAGGTCGTGTTCGCAATCTGATCTTCCGGCATAAAACGTCGTCCCAAACGATTGCACCAGAAGCAAGGCTGACGGAAAGCGCCTTCCACATATGCATGGAATACATTATTCGGAATCTGATACATCAACTCCATTGAACATTTTGTCTTGCCCGCGCCTGCGGCCCAGGCCATCTTAAGCCCATCCCCGGTCATTCCGGGAATCGCAAAATTAAAAATATCCTCTCCGTAGGTATAGCCACATTCTTCTTTGATCATCTCCGGATTTGCTCCAAAGCCGCCGGTGGCAAGAATGACGGCCTTCGCATAAGCTTCATACTCTTCGCCCTTTTTATCTCTTGCACGTACCCCGACAATTGCACCATCCTCTTTGATTAACTCATAAACCGGTGTTTCATAATAGATTTTTGCTCCCAGCCCATCCGCATGCTCAATCATTTTCTTATTCATTGCGGATGCGCATCTCGGGCCCGGTTTCCCGCCTCCTTCCGGCATAACGACATGCCATGTGAATTCACCGTCGGAATATGCCCGCGTATCCTCGGGGGCAGAAAAAGCTCTCTGTGCGCCTGCAAACTCAACCCCGATGCTTTCAAGCCAGTCAATTGTCTCTCCGGATTTAAAGTAATAATCTCTTACCAGTCTCGCATCAACTTTGTAATGATTGTAGAACATATGTTTTCTGAAGATCTCACCCGGTGTGATCTCTACCATCTGATATCGCTGCACGCGGGAGCCAACACCGCAGGGTCCCATGCCCATGTTTGCGGCGCCGCCTGCAGTGCTTGATTTTTCAAAAGCAATCACTTTCGCTCCGCCTTCCGCTGCGCTGCAGATTGCCGCAAGTCCGGAAAGACCCGCTGCAACAACAATAATATCTGCATCTAATCTGGTTGCCATTAAACGCACACCTCCTTTTTCATACTTTCATAATGGAAAAAACAAATTCAAGCACCAAACGGTTTATTCTTATATTCTTCATAAATTCTCGGAAGGACCTGATTCAGCCTGTTAAACTCCCGATGGTTGTGAATGATCAGGTTTGCTATAATCTTTTTCGGAGGTTTGATAAAAAACGGCAGCTTGTATTTGAATGTTCCATCTTTCTGCCTTTCATATCCAACCCAGAAACGACAGCGGATCTCGTTCTGTCCGTCCTCTCCCTTCACCAGCATTTCTGTTGCAAAGGCAGGAATTCCACCGATATACCCCTGTGCACATACCGTATACAGATTTCTGTCTGTACCTTCCAGGTTTTTATTAAACCCACATTCCCACGGACTGAGGAAAAACATCTCTACCTGACCCGGTACATCCCCGTCCATGGATTCCCAGATTTTATGATGAGTGCCCCAGACCCGCTCTCCTGCAGGTATGCTTTCATCGAGCAGCCTTTCTTTGCCTTCAAGGACTTCAATTCCATAGTGGTCCTCCGGATCCCAGATGGCGTAACGCAAATGCTCCAGCCCATGCCAGCTGGCCCACCAGCCCAGCATTTCCCCGGTCAGATCCGGCGTCTTAACGTTTGCAACCGAAACAACTCCGCCGCCTTTCAGCGGATAGTATCCGTCCTTTGCAGGAAATGCTTTTTCCTCACAGAGCCTCATCCGATCTGCAAGTTCAAGACCTTCTCCCCTTTGAAATACTGATGCTTTGATCTGATCCTTTTTCACCTGCGGGATATCAACATACTCTTCCAGATAATATTTGTAATAGTCCTTTTTTTCTGCATCAGCATCATTTACTGTAACTCTTCCTCCCGGAAGATCTTTGCTTAATGCGCCTTTCCATTTTTCTGCCATACAATCCTCCATGTTTCAATCTTCTTGTGCCTTAAACGCTCATCTCCTTTTTCACACTCTTATAATAAAAAAAGTTTCCTTTTCTTGTGGTTCATTAAAGGAAACTTTTTATTCTTTTACGGCAATAGCGATTACTTGCTCATTGCCATAGTTTAATATCTATACCTTGTCGAAGAATTGTTAATCGAAATCTGCAATGGTTCTTCTTAGCGAATCATAATGTCTCCGTCCGTAAATCTCGGTGGGACGACCGGAATCTGAAGATAACTCTCATACTGTCCTCCGGTGTGGATGACTGCCTGCGCGCCTTCTTTATTGATGTCGTTCCATCCAAGCGGCTCAAACCACGGATCACGGATATATCTGCCTGCAACCTGGATCCGCAGTTTCTGTCCTTTATGCCACAGGCGGCCATATGGATTGATCGCGATATCGACCGGAACGATCTCTCCCTCAGAGAGTTTTTCTTCTCTGTCATAGGTATAGTACGGTTCGTATTCAGTGGATTTCTCCTCATCTACGTGACGCAGCGAAACTCTCATTTTGCCCCATGCTCCCGGATGATTTTCGGAACCGAAGATCGTGACCGGAATTTCTTTGTCTGTCGTGGAATCTTTTTTAATATTGATGAAGTAGTCGATATCATCCGTTCCTTTTGCTTCCGTATATAAACGCAGCCACATATACCCGTTGATTTCCGTATCTTCCTTAAAGGTATAAGTAAAGTTGGTCTCGCCTGTCTTGGAATCATAGGAGACTTCTGCCTCTGCGCTGATCGGTTCATCCGCGATCGTTCCGTCTGCCGCATTCAGGTAGATCTTCTTATACTGTGTCCGCTCCATCGGGAATCTTTCTTCCGGACGGTTCGTTGCTGCCTTCAGCTCGCCAACATCCATGACCTCCATACGGATCTTCGGCGTGATCTCCCAGCCGTTGTGAATATCTTTCAGATAACGGTCAAAGAACCGTTTCAGATCTTCTAAGTTCTGCGGGGAATAGGTATCCGGCCACTCAAATTCCTGATGGACGCGCATCCACTTTTTCTGGGAACGGATCTTATTAAACGCATACCAGGTTCCGTGGCAATGGAAATGCTGTGGATTGACGCAGCAATAGCACGGAATCTTGATCTTCCGGAAATCCGGAATTTTGTCCTGCCAGTAAGGACTGGTTACGAACGGCTCTTTTTCCGCCATTGCAACCATGTTGTCGATATAACTGTCGCCGCGGGTTCCGTATACAATAAATGCCGGGAACAGTCCATTGATGCCGCCTTCCTTCAGGCTTTCCCGGTACATATCTGCAGTTGCCTCCCACGGAGCGATGCAGGCTAAATGCTCCGGCTGCTCTGCGGCGATCCGCCACTGGCTCATACCAACTCCGGAGTTTCCGAACAGACCCACTTTGCCGTTGCACCATTCCTGCGCCGCACACCATTCCACAAAGTCTGCACCGTCCTTCCCTTCCTGAGTGCCGAAGCATTGAAGCTCGCCTTCGGAGTTCGTGATTCCGCGCGGATCAACGTTTGCTACCGCATAACCCTGATAGCACCAATACATCGGATCTGCCGCCTCAAACTTTGCAAGATCGGATACCGTTCCGGTTGGAACACCCATTGGACGCATCGGATTGACCGGCTGCTCCCATGGACGTTTTCCGAAAAAGCTCCACGAAACGATAACAGGAACGTTCCCAGCATTTTTCGGTTTATAGATATCCGCATAGATTGTTGTTCCGTCTCTTAAGACGATCGCCTGATCCTGCATACAGATAATGTCGTCATTCACATCATAAATGCGGGTATTCAGCGGGGTCTCCAGACAATAGTCGACCATTTCGTCACGAGGGACTTTCTGGAGTTCCTCCATCGGAACCGGTTTTGCCATCTTTGTAAAAATAACATCACACTCTTCCCCGTTTGGATAAGTGATGTGCCGGATCACGTTTTCTCTGTGCGGTTCCGGCATCGCTACCGTTGTCTGTAAATCGGAAGCCATAATTTTCTCTCCTTTCTAATTTAACTGTGCGGCAATCGCCTCTGCCATTTCGCCAACCGTATTGCAGTGAAGAAGCGAGGTGTATTTGATATACGCATCATATTCATCTTCGATTGCGGCCAGCACTGCGGATATCTCGAACGACTTCATATTTAATTCTGCTTTAAAATCGGTATCCGCATTCAGGTCTGGAAGGTCTGTTTTCAAAACCCTTGGTATTTCCTTCAAAAGCAGTTCCAGTACTTCTTCTCTTAATTCTTCCATATGTGCTCCTTTCATATTCCGTGTGTCCGGCTGTCAACTGTATTTTTCCATCTCAAACATACAACGTTCAATTTTTCTGCGTTTCAGTCTTCTTGTGTTTTAATGTCCAAATTTTCCCTGCCGGAATACTCTGTTATATTTTCTTCCACCCTTATCTCTTCCATCCAAAGCTTTGCATGCATAAATTGTCCCCATAATACGGGGGTGATTATTTGTTGCCTCTTATCATAGTCAAAAGAATCCCTTCCGGGTAATTCGTTAAAAGAAACGGCTAATTCCAATTCAGAAAATATATGCATAGGCTATGCTGTTTGGGATACTGTGGCTTGGTTTGTTTCTCCTGCCACTTTGATGGCTATGAAAAGGCTCCATGCTATTTGCTCCGTCCGGATTTGCAGTCAGCATTTCCGAGCATATCAAGAAATAAAACTATCCCCTGTCTGAAAGCTGTTCATGATAAATACTATCCTGACAGCCCTTTCCTGTTCCCGGCTGACTCAAAGAATGGATGCATCACAAACAATATGGTCTACCAGTTCTTCCGCAGAATGTGCAACAAACTGGGAATCACCATCAGCAAAGACTGCATCCGGGGTACTCATGCATTCAGAAGAAATGCAATTACCGAAGTGATCAATAAGTCAAATGGCAATGTAGTTCTTACAGCCCAGATGTTTGGAAACTCTCCGGAAACGATCCGAAATCACTATTATGTAGGGGAAGATATCGAGAAAAAACGAGAGATTCTGAATGCGAGGTCCTTTGCATGACTTATACACTTTTCTTACCACTTACAAATTGGCGTTTGCCACTTACAAATTATTCGCCCATCGCATTAAAAAAATCCCCAAAAACATTGATAAATCAACATTTCTGGGAATCTACACAAAGAGCGATAGACGGGGCTCGAACAAACGATTGAACACTCCTCAAGCCCAATATTTACAAGGAGTTTCAGGTACTGCAGGCAACAGGTGCACCACGAAGGTGCACCTGTTTGTAAAATATTTTCCGAAATAGGAAGGTTTATTTTCTTCCAACTAAAACATCGTCCAATGGTTTTCCTGCTTTTTCGCGGAGTTTATCATCTTTCTTTTTCACCATTGAAGGCTTGAAGATCAGAAGCAATACCAAACTGATTATTCCGCAGATCAGTGCTGCCAGGAAATCGTAAGTATAGCCGAAGTTATTCAGCAGCATCGCGATCAGCATCGGAGCAGCCGCCTGCATCAGGTTTGCAATCGGATTGACCCTTGCAAAGACGGAAGGAAAGTCTTCGATTCTCCAATACTGCACTGCACCGGAGACCGTATAGTTGGAAGACGCTCCCATAAATACTCCAAGAATTATGAGACCGATGATCATGCAGACCGGGGTTTTGATCATACCGATAATTCCGGAAGCTACCATGAAACAACACGCAATAATCATAGCTTTTCTTGTTCCGAATTTCGTGTCGATCAGTCCCAGCACATAGGAACCAACGCAAGCCATTGCCGCAACACCAAGCATAATCAATGTGAAGGATGAACTGGTGATATCATAATAGTTTCCGATGATACCTGTGGACTGGCTCATCATGCCGACTGAGAACATCAGGAGAAATCCCATTGGTATCGTAATAAGCCAGAATCCTGCACTTGAGAAAGTTTCTTTGACAGTCCAGACTGTTGTCTTTCTATTTTCGATTTCTGCCTCCATCATCTGTTTTGCCATTTCCGGAGTCATGTTTTTATCATTATCACGAAAAGCTCCGCACTGCTCCGGAAAGTCCGGAACAAAGATAATACCGATGATCAGGCCAATCAGACAAGCAATGGTATATGGGAGGAATGCCTGTAAGGTTCCTTTGGTAAAGACCACGCCGATCCACTGTGACATAATGGCATTTGCTGCCGGAAAGGCAATTGTAACCAGTCCCATAAAGGTTCCTTTTCTGCGTGGGAACCACTGGCCGATCAGAATACCGATCAGGAATGTGCACCACAAGGTGAAGATCAGGCATTCAAAGAAATATACGATTGTAAATGCAAGCGGACTTGTAAACGGATTGATGAGCGTTTCAACAATCGCGAGAACCATGGAAATGATACCAAGAACACTTGCCAGGTTCTTTATGCTTTTGAACTTTCCGATATTGCGGCTTAAGATCAGCTGAATCACAATACCGATAACCATTGCAACAGTATAGACTGTGGCAATAAAACTTTCATTCTGTCCTAAAGATGTTGAGATAGTCGAGCCCAACACGTTCATCGGCCAATTTGTAAATACAACGAAAGCAATGTAAGCTAAAAATTGGTAAACAAACAGCATCCAGCCCCGGAATCCGAATCCTCTAACTTTTTTCTGTTCCATAAAAACCTCCATTATTGTCTGACGTCTTTTTTATACGGTGTCTGTGCAACCTTTGCTCTGATCATGGTTTGACGATGTCCTTCCTTTCCGTAAAGGACCAGAACTTCGGTTCCTTCCTTTGCATATGCGATATCCAGCTGTGCATGGGACAGGAACTTTTTAAACTGCATACTGTAGCCGCGGTTCGATACCAGTCCGATCATTTTCTGATCCATACTGAAGACCGGAAGGAAGGTGTCGCTTGCGGATGAAAAATCACTTGTGTTTACAGGAAGTGACGGAAGATCAAATGGCTCCTGATCCGCATCAAACAAGGAGTTAAAAATTCCTTTTACATCTTCATCATTCCACTCCAGAGTCATGGTCTTTCCGGTCGGATTATCCATTTCTTTCAACAGAATTTCCTTGCCCGGGAAATCTCTGGTTTTATCGATCAGTCTTCCCCAGCCGTAATCAGTCGGATAGCGATGTAGCGGCTCCGCTCCCGGAATGATCGCCGGAATAAAGTCGACCCAAATCGTTGGGAAAAAGGCCTGAAGATGATTCAGCATCAAAGAGCGCATTCCAAGCTGGCGAAGCCCAAACTCTTTTCCTGCTTCCACTACTGCATTCCAGATGACGCTGCCATCAGCACTGTCGCCGAACAATTCATATCCGATCTCGCCACTCATTCCGCCTCGATATAGACGAACTTTTCTGCCTGCAATTTCAACCTCTTTAAACGTGATGAACGGAAGATCATCGATTGATTCGCCAATCAGTTTTTCCAATACTTTTTTTGAAGCCGGTCCCTGTACATGGAAGTTATAGATATCTCCGGATACGATCTCCACTTTCACATCCAGACTTTCCGGATGAAGCATACAGCCCGGCACGACCATTGCTCCTCCGGTAACAAGAACCTGTTCTTCAGCTTCTCTGAACGCAATTCCGTCTCCAATCATTTTTCCGTTCGGAAGGACGGAAACAATGTGACGTCCTTTTCCAATCGGGAAATTTTTAAATCCATTGATCGTGCTGACTTCCAGACACTTGATTACATCTGGTCCGGTAAGACGGACTTTATAAAGCCACGACCAGTCCCCAATATAGCCGGTCGTATGGATTGCGTTGCACTCATCCATCCATCCGGTGTATTCCCAGTTACAAAAAACATTATGGAGTGCTGCATAATGCTGAATTCCGCTCGAAGGATCAATTCCCGGATCCTGTCCCTGAACAGCCGGGGTGAATGCCGGAGTTTTGCCGCCATAATAAGATAAGTCCAGATTGTCTTTCTTCATCCAGGTTTCAATTACCTGGCTTTTGTCTAATGAATCGAACAACTTCATTTTTAGATACCTTCCTTTCCAATTGTTATTTTATTTCTGTCTAAATTGTAAAAGAGGCATGAAAAAGTGGTTATTTGACAAAACGTCTGGCTATTTAATAATTGAATAGCCGATTTTTGTATGTTAAGATTGTCCCAGGAGGAATCTGCTATGGATATTGAGTATGCAAAAGAATTTCTGGTACTTACAGAAACGTTGAACTTTTCAAAGGCTGCACAGGAATTATTTACCTCGCAGCCAACCTTGAGCCGGCATATGAAGCTTCTGGAAAAAGAGCTTGGTTTCCAATTGCTCAAGACCTCCAGTCACGGAGTGAGCCTGACGCCATTCGGAGAAGACGCAGTACGCTCGTTTTCGAAAATTGTTCGGGAATATGACAACTTCTGTGAGCGTGGAAGAAAGCTTTCCACTTCTGTAACGGGAAAACTGATAGTCGGTTTGCTCTATTATTCTGTGGAGGATTATTTTTCTGATTTCATTCCGGATTTTAAAAACACCTATCCGGATATTTCACTCGAAGTCATCAGCTATCAGCCACATCAGCTTTATGACGATCTGATAAAAGGCAAGATTGATGTCGGACAGATTGTTTCAACCGGGCCGAATGACAGTTCTTTGAATTATCTGAGGTTACTGGATACTCCGCTGGTTGTTATGATGGAGAACCATAATCCTTTAGCAGATAAAGAAACCGTCACCTTAAAAGAACTGAAAGGAGAAACCCTGATTGAACTGACAGAGGATGAATTCTCTGCAGATCTTACCAGAAGTATTCTCGAGAAAAATAAGATCACTTTCAAAAAAACGACCTCTACAGAAACAATAGAAACCGTTCCCTACATGATCAGAAAAACAAAGGGTATTCACATCACAGGAGAAAGTGTACGAAAGCAAAGCGGAAAGAATCTGAGTTATGTTACGATCTCAGATCGCAGAGCAAGGGTTGGCATCTATCTTGCTGCGCTGAAAAACAATCAAAATGAATTAGTGCAGCTATTTTTTCAAGAGGCAAGAAAGTTTTTTGAAAAATAAAAGGACATCCTTTCGGATGTCCTTGATTTCCGAGCGATAGACGGGGCTCGAAGGATGACCCTTCGCATGCTTCAAAAGGTCTCCAAATACTATAAATAAAGGAAAAAACGTCATCTTCTGTAAGATCGCTCAAAAAGTGCTTCAAAACATGTGCTTCAAAATCCACCTATTCTCTGCACATAAAAAGTGTTTTTTACATTATTTTCTATCAGGTTTTTCACGAGAATCTTTGTTAAAGAAATAAAAGGCAAAAAATAAGATGCTCCCATAAAGGATCACCTTCTTCTTATCAAACGTTATCACATCACCCCCTCATAAAAAAGAAGAAGCCCATAGGCTCCTTCCTTAGTTTCATTCGGGCGTGATTTCAAACCCAATGCATTATATAAAATCTGTTACTTTCGTTTTCGCTCAGCTCTGTATATTCCTAAACCAAGCAACACAAGGATCGCGGCACACAGTAAGCCAAACCATACAAATGGATGACTGTCATCCCCGGTATTTGGACTGCCTTCCAAGTTTTCTGAAGATTTGTTTTTGATTTCAAAATTTGCTGCTACACTGCCATCATCAAACTGAACTGTTAGTGTATGTTTTCCGATGGAAAGTGTCTCCAACCATTCTGGTTTTAGCTTGATGATTACACTGCCAGATTCGGCAGTATAATCCGAAGTAACAACCTCCTTGTTATCTACAAGAATACCGGTAAAATGGCTGAAGGTCTCACTGTCTTCAGCTGAACGCTTCACAGTAAATTCAACAGCAGACTTACTGCCCTTTGTCCAGGTACTTCCGTCGCCCTTTATCACCTGATATGAAATCTCAGAAGGAGTTGGTTTCGGAATTTCTTTCCACTTGGCATATAATACTAAGTTCTCAGTCACAAGAGTACTGTCAAATGCATAGGAATCGCTGTCATCATCAGTATTGCTGACATACCATCCGTCAAACAAGTATCCTTCTTTGACAGGATCCTCAGGCCGAGCAGCTTTCTCGCCGTATAGGATCTGCTGAGCATCAACCTTTGAGCCTCCCTGACTGTCAAACTGAACTTCATAATATGAGTTCCATGGATCCGCATTCCTTCTCAGAAAATTTGTGCTGTAGATCTGACGGATAAGATCCTGGTCATAAAAATCTCCAACAAGACAACCTGTATACATGTCAGGAATGGAACCAATAAATTCTTTCAAGACAGGATTCATATAGTTTGCCCCTTCCCGTGGCCAGACCATGTCTTCTTTAAGGAGTTTTTCGAAACTGGTCCAGGGGATAAGCAAGTCCTCGACTATTCCCCATGCATCCTGATGGCTCATGCTGGAATAGATGATCGACCAGGCGTCCTTTCCCGCTTCCCGCGCTTCATTCTTGTTGCGCTCAGCGTAATGATTTTCAGGAGGATTGCCATGTTCCAACAGCGAGTAGTTGACATATACATTCTTCTCCCATTTTGGCACATTGTACATGTCTTCTGTCCAGACCACCGTTGAACCGAATTCGGAAGTCTTCGTCATGGACTTGGTAGATTCATCACCACCGTTGAAGGCACTGACATCCAAGGCCCAATATGTGCCGTCATCAAGCTTAAACGGTGTCATCCGCCGTTTGGTCCATTCAGCAACCGTCTCGTGCTCGCCCTCTGCGCCTCCGATAAGCTCCAGGCGGCTGAGAATGACCAGTTTTCCGCGCACTTCTCCAAGCGTCGGCACATGATCTCCACAGTAGATCAAGTCAGGATTCTCTTCCATCAGCTTCTGAAAATATTGATAGATCTCGTAGTCACAGTTGTCATTATCACACTTGATCTGCAGGATCAGCGTCTCATTCGGGCCAAAACCCTTTAAAAACCTCTGCATATCGTAGATTACGGAATCCAGCTTCAGCCTTTCATTATCAATGCCATAAAGATCAACGGCTTTATGACACATGGCAAGATCATCGCCATCTTTATTGATTCTGAGATCAAAGTATCGGATACCGTTCTCGAGAAGACCGTTGATATAGTTATCCTGAGTAACGGTAAAATATTCAAGGGCTGTGCCTATGACGCCATCTCCACAAAACGCCGCAGCGGCATCATGCGCGCCTGGAATGCTCAGTTCGTTCAGCTTTGCTCCGTCAGGAAGATGACTCATCCAGTTATAGTCCCAGTCGTCCACTGGTTTATTAAGATTATTGATTCCGGGAAATCCCCACCCGGAAGTCTCATCAGAAGATCCCCCTGTCTCACCTTCTGCATATGCTGTCTGCCACCCGAGTATCGGTATGAATGCTACAAGCATTGCAAGCATCAGAAAGGTCGCCAATGATTTTCTTGCTATCTTTTTCATCTGGGCCCTCGCTCCTGTTCAATGATATTGATTATTGACTAATACTTCCCATATCAAAAATGGATTTTTTGCCTTGAAAGTAAATTATAGGTTAGTTTTTCAAGGGATGTCAATTCCCAACAATTTTGTTTTTTAAAGTGATTTTTTGTCGGA
>CAZOHB010000062.1:0-14284 GCA_964579345.1 uncultured Parasporobacterium sp. | reverse complement strand
TACCGATTTCAATATCTTTGATCAGGGGCTTTTTGTTATAGCCGACTGTCATATTCTGCATATGGAAATAGTAATCAGCCATGTCAGTTCCCCCTCTTCTTCTGCAGCATCATGAAAATTACGACCGGCGCACCGAAGATCGACGTTACCGTACTGATATTCAGCTCCAGCGGCGCGAAAGCCATACGTGCGATGAGGTCGCAGACCGTACAGAACACGGCTCCGCCGAGGAAGGTTGCCGGAATGACAACGATCGGCTTCGACGTATTCAGCAGGCGTTTGATCAGGAACGGCACCGCGATTCCGACAAAGGAGATCGGTCCGGCGAATGCAGTAACGCAGGCCGAGAATACGCTGGAGACCAGGATCAGGATGACCCGGAAGGTCTTGATATTAACGCCCATGCTCTGTGCATATGCTTCACCAAGCTGATAAGCGCTGATCGGCTTCGACATCAGGAATGTAATGATCAGACAGATACCGATGATCAAAGCCGCAACCTGCACATTCTCCCAGGTCATGCCGGAAAAACTTCCGAGCGACCAGCCGTGCAGGTTCACAATATCCGAATCCTGTGCGAAGGTGACGATAAAGTCGGTGACTGCGGAACAGATATAACCGATCATAATACCGCCGACAAGCAGCGTGCCCATATGGTGAACCCTTCGCGAGATCAGGATAATAAAGAACGTTGCGATCATGGAACCGAAAAACGCTGCCAGGATCAGCACGAAAGAAGATACCGTCGAAAAATGCTGCAGGAAATAGATCATGGTCAGCGCAACGACCATTTTTGCTCCGGAGGAAATACCGAGAACAAACGGTCCGGCGATCGGATTGTTAAAGAAGGTCTGCAGCAGGAATCCGGAAAGGGAAAGTCCTCCGCCAAGCAGCATCGCCATGATGATACGCGGAAGACGGATCTTCCAGATAATATTCGATTCGGTACCGGCTCCGCCTCCCGTGAAGATGATCCGAAGGATCTGTCCTACGGAGATATGGACGTTACCGGTATTGACGTTCAAGATAATGACAACAAAAAGTGCCGCAAGCAAAACGATGAACACGGCTGTAAACCGTGTCCGTCGTTTGAAATTATCGCTTCGAAATGTTCCTGCCTGCATGGCAGGTTTTTGTTTGTTTTTCCCCATACACACTCCCTGTCAAATAGCCGATGTTTTTGATGATTAATTAACTTTCTTTAAGAAAGTCATATCTTCTTCGGAGCCCCCGGTCACCATGTTGTTGACATCCAGAATGAAGTCAGCGACGATATCCGTTGCCTGGTACATATTGTTTCCGCCGCACCAGACGTTTCCTTCTTTTACCGCTTTGAAATCTTTGAACAGATCGCTCAGCGCATACAGATCTTCCACGGTTTCGATCGGTGCTGCGATCGTTGCGTTATAGATCAGATAATCCGCATCCCTGGCTGTCGCATAGAATTCTTCCATCGAGATATTTAAGGTCGAAGCGGAAGTTACATCCGTCTTCATATCGCGGAATGCATATCTTGCTCCGCCGATCTCGATCATGGTAGCAATATAATCTTTCGGGTTACGGATCTGTGCGGTTCCGTCCGTCTTAATGTTAAAGTAGGCAACCGTCTTTTCCGTATTGGTGAAGTTCTTCATATCTTCCACGATCTGGGCTTTCTGTGCGAAGACTTCCTGAGCAGCTTCTTCTTTATCAAACATTGCCCCGTAAAGACGGATCCATTCCGTTCTTCCGAGCGGGTGGGTCTCATAACTTGCACGGTCTATGAAGACCGGAATTCCCATCTTTTCGATCATTTCCTGTACTTTCGGAGAATGAAGGATCATGGTGGATTCGATGGCCAGATCACAGTCCTCACCAACCAGCATCTCGTAATCCGGTTCGCTGTATTTTCCGGCATATTTGATTTTTCCACTCTCGACCAACTCCGCTGCCTCCGGAATAAACCAGCCGGAAGCATTGGTTCCGGTCATCGTAACAGCATCCTGTGCATCGACAGCAAGAAGCAGTGCCATCGCGGAAGTTGCTGCCAGATAGACATGATCCAGCGGAGCCTGAATAATGAACAGATTCTCATCTGCGCCTTCCGGAACCTCTTTTCCTTCCGGAACCAGAAGATACTGTCTGCCGTCGCTGATGCTTAAAACTTTATAACCGTCCGAATAATAGAACACATCAAACTGGGATGCATACTGTGTCTGCATCGTGGACTCCAGGGTCAGCCCTGCGATCTCCGGTGCCGGTAAAAGCGTTGCAGCCTTTTCCACACCGTCCGCATCTGTGCTTCCATCGGTTGCCGGTTCTGTATTGCCGCTCTGTGCAGGAACTGCGGATCCGCTGCCGGCCGGTGGATTCTGCTGGGAACCGCCGCATGCAGAAAGAACAAGCGTCAGCGCAAGTACGAGCGCAAGCAGCAGCAGGATTGGTCTGATTTGTTTTTTCTTCATCTTTACTGTATTGTCCGGCCGCACATCGTACGGCCGGAACTTCCTTTCTCATGTTAATTATGCAATCTATTAAATAGCATTATTTCACTGCATCATAAGCGGCCTGCGCTTCTTTCTCACATCCGAGAAGCATGCCGTAGACTTTCAGCCATTCCGCTTTTGCTTTCTCTGTCTTTTCTTCTGCAGAACGGTCAACGATCGCAACGATATCAAGATTTGCAAGGTCCTCCGCGAGGCTGTTGAAAACTTCCTTCTCTTCCTTGTCCTTCATGATTTCGTTCGGAAGAATGACAAGTTCCGTCTTTGCTTTGATCAGAGTCTTATAATCCATGTCTTTATAATCACCTGCTGCAGGAACTTTTTCCTGATCCTTTTCTTCTTCCGCACGGCTTTTGATCTTGTCCTCTGCCTTGAGATCTTTGATGATCTTTTCGATATCCTCAGAGCCGGTATAAACGCTCTTAGCCGGGATCATGACTACGATCGTTTCTTTTTCCAGGCCTGCCGGAATTTCCGTATCTTCCGGTACCAGCAGATATTTTACGACTTTGCCTTTATAGAGCTCCGCCTGTGCATCCGCCCGGGAGGTTTTGATTTCTTCTGTTTCTCCGGTCTCTTCGTTGACTACGACTTCCGTCTCTTCTTCCGCTGCAGGTTCCTCTGTATCCTTTGTTTCCGAAGCCTCTGCTTCTTTGTCCTTTTTATCGGACGTAATGCTCATATCAATTTCCAGAAGGCGGATGCCGTCCGAATAATTGAACACTTTGAAGAATTCCGCATTTTCAAGCTTTTCTTCATCCTGATAATCCAGGCCGGCGATATCAGGGGCTTCTTCATCCATCTTGTCATTCTTTGACAGATCACTTCCCTCTTTTTTATCTGCTCCGGCAATATAGATGAAGATCGTATAAGCAATCTCATGCGATGCGGACATTTTTGTCGTCAGTCCAAGGATCGAATTGTTCTGATTCAGTTCGACCGGGATCACGGCGACAGATGTAGCTCCCACCTGTGTACAGTAATAAGTTCCGCCGCTTGCTTTCACATAGCTGAATTCTGAAGTTCCTGATTGTGTATTGCGGAAAACAATGGTCGCATAAGCCTTTCCGCCTTTTACTTCGACTTTCGTGCAGCTCAGGGCAATCCTTCCGGACCCGCCGGAGAAGGAGAACTTATCCGGCGTATAGACACCGTCCTTCAGGCTTGTGGTATTATCGACGGCTGCCGTGCCGCCGCCTGTGGTATCTTCATATTTCTTTTTTTCATCATCCTGTCCCGGAATTACCGGCTTTTTCTTTCCGCCAGAAGAGGAGCCGCTTTCATCAGCTGCACTGATCACGAGTGTGCCTTTCTTTTCGCTGATCGTAAACTCCCGCTCGACCCAGGCTTTTTTGCCTTTGCCGGCTGTATGGAAGGAAATCGTAAACGCTTCTCCAACCAGCGTCTGGAGGGTTTCCGGTTTTCCGAAGGTCTCCAGCCATTTGATCGGGATCGTAAGAAGACGGTTGGATCCGATCGAGAATGTGCTCTTCGCGGAAGCTGCCTCTTTTTTCGTTCCGATATAGGCCGCATCATAGGTCGTATCACCCATTTTTACTGTCAGGTCCGCTTTGTAGCTGTTGTTGTTCGGACCGCCAAGCGTATCGATCACTGCACTGTCAACTTTAAATCCTTTGACATTGTTTGTGATCGTCAGAGACTGTGTAAATTCATAGTCTCCGCTCACAAGCGTTTTCTTTGTAAGATCAATCTGGAACTGTCTTGCGTAAAACGCTCTTTCCAGAACATTTTTTCCCGAAAGATAAGACTTCAGATAGGTGTTGGAAATGGAGATCACCGGAATGAATGTCGTTGTTCTTTCGATCGGGATCCGGAATGCGAGCTTCTTATTTTTATCCTTAAAACCTTTGATCCAGTTCGCAGTATTGTAGCCGTTTGCAGAAGCCTCTTCATAGGTGCCGATGAACAGGTTTTCATACGTCGTTCCTGAAAGAGCTGCAACCAGCTCCAGCTTTCCGTCCGTTTCTTCTACGTATGCGGATACGACTTTGAACATGTTGGTATTGTTCGTAATCGCAAGTTCGATCTTTCCATCGAGCGGCTTCAGCTCCAGTGCTTCGATTGCAGCTTCGATCGCAGCCGCCCATGCATCGACAGTCTCCTGTTCCGATGCCTTCTTTCCTTCTTCTACTGCTGCAAGGGCATCTTCGAGTACCTTTACGCTTTCTTCCGTATATAAAGTAAGATCCGCCGGCACTTTCGCTTTGGCTTCTTCTACCTTTGTATAATCCGCATCTGCTTCTTCCGCCGGATCAGGCTCTCCCTCGGAAGGAGTTGAAGGATCCTCCCCATCTGCAGGCTCACTTTCGGATAACGGTTCTTCTGTCAGAACGATCTCCGGTGTTTCTGCCTCTGCCGCTGTCTCTGATGCAGGCTCAGCAATCGTTTCCGGCTCCGGATTTACGACAGTCTCCGGTTCTGTAGCCGGGACAGTCTCCGGTTCTGCAGCAACTGCAGCCAGCTGCGTCTTGTCCTCCTCAGCGATTGGCTCTTCTGCCTGTACTTCTTCAGGAACCGCAGCGTCCTGCGCCGCTGCTGTCTGTTCCGTGCCGGTTTCCGCTGCGAAGGCAGAAACTGCCGGAAGCAGTGAAACAACCATCGCTGCAGTTAAAAGAATCACGATCCATCTGCTAAATCTCTTCATGCCATTCTCCTTTGGATTTATCAAAAGCTATATTAAAAACGCAGCTGCAAAAACATGCAGCTGCGACCGTATTTTCGCATCCTGCTCTTTTGCCCAATACCGGGGCAAAGAAAGCTGTCCGTTTAAGCAGGTCTCCTGACTTGCGCGTACTCCGCCTTCTGTATCCTTCTCAAGGGTCGTCCCTCAATGGATGAATCTTTTACAGAAAGCTACCGCGCCTACAGTGGCGGCACCGTTCCGGATTCTGACCGGATTCCCTATTCTCCGTAAGCCTTTCCGGCTTCCGGCACTTAAACTTCTTTAACAGAATAGATATATCATTTACCCCACTCTTTGTCAATGTAACTGCGGAAATCGGTTTCCTTTTTTTAGGAATATGATATAATTTAAAAACATATAAAGTCTGTTCACAGGATATTTATGGAGGTAACAGCAATGAAAAAGAAATGGATCGCAGCGATTGCAATGATCCTGGCAGCTGCTTTTATTCTTTCCGCCTGCGGCTCAAAGGGAGGAAATCCCGGAAGCAGCGCGGCTGGTGATACATCCGACAGCGGCAAACCGGTCGCTTTAGAGACCTATGATGTCGGAAAGTTTACAGTCGGACTCCCTGCCGGATGGAATGCCTTTCCACAGGAAGACATCTTCGGAGATAAAGATGAAAACGGCAAGTACCCGATCAGCACGGAATCGATCGTTCTTGGCAAGGGTGCGGAAGATGAATGGTCTGCACTGTCCGGTCCGATGGTTCGTATCTATTACTACGATCCGGACGCTTATCTGATGGATTCCCGCGGCTTTTACGAAGATATACAGGAGCTTGAAGGCGTCACCGTCGGAGGCGTTGCCTGCGAAGCTTTCCAGGGAACAAACCTGGGATATTCTTATCAGTTTGTAACCTACATCACCGAAGACGCTCAGTATGAGTTCAATATCCTCGTTTCCACAGAAAACGAGTCGACCGGCATCAGCTGGGACGATCCGGAAGTCCTCGCAATCATGGAAAGCGTTACCGCGAAAAAATAATCAAAACTGTTTTTTATAATAAAGAAAGCCCGCACCTCGGTGCGGGTTTTCGTATTTCAGGACCGTACTTTGTCTTTCCTTAACATGCCCCCGTTTTCGGCAGTGTTTTTTTATTGACATACATCGCACCATCTGCGCGGTCAAACACTTCCGACAGGTATTTGTCCTGTTCCGGTATATATTCCGCCATTCCGACAGCAATGATCAGCCCGTCTGTTCCGGCGCTTTTTGCATTTGCTTCTTCCATCTGATTCAGGAGTTCCGCACGGTTCTCATAATCGCTTCCGGTCAGGATCGCAATAAATTCGTCTCCGCCGACACGATAGACCGGGCTGTGCTTAAAGGTCTCGCAGATCCGTTTGCAGGCATTCTTAATATACTGATCTCCTGCAGCATGTCCCTTGCTGTCGTTGACGTCTTTCAGTCCATTGATGTCACAGAACACCAGTGCAAGCCCTGTTTCCGTTCCGTCCGCAAAACTCCGGTCGATCCGTTCTTCTGCCTGTGTATAGGCGAACTTGTTTTTCACTCCGGTCAGCGGATCCTTGACAGCCATCTCCTGTGCCTGTGCGAATTCACGTTCTCTCTGCATCTGCGCATCGATATTGCTGATTCCGATGACAATGTGCTGGCTGCCCTTCTCCTTCATCTGCATCACCCTGACACTGACATAGACCGGACGGCCGTTCATCATGATCCGGTAGGACGTGGAATACGTGTTGTTATTTTCAAGTTCCTTCAACAGGTTTTCCTTGGACCAGATATGAAGTGCCTTATCCCGATCCGCATCGTAGACATTCAGCTGAACACTGTCTGTTGTATCCCCGAAGAAATCTTCCCCTTCCAGTTCCGGACGAAGCTGATGCGTATCTTCATTCATGCGGTATTCTTTAAAAGATTCGGTTTCCAGATCCACATAATAAATGGAAAAATATTCCTGTGAGAGGGCCTGAACGATGTTGAATAATTCAGTATTCTTTTCTTTGTATATCTTTTCAAATTCTGCTGCATGCCGCAGAGAAAGCCTGCTGTGATGGTCGGACGAGAAAGGATCCGGCAGTTCCAGATCTCCTGTCTTTGCAGCAACTTCCTCCAGATATTTCTTTTTTTCTTCCAGAAATTCATTGAATTTATCCGCCGGAACCGGTTTGGAAAAATAGAATCCCTGGACATACTCACAGCCAAGCGCCTTGAGCGCCTGCAGCTGTTCTTCCGTCTCGACACCTTCTGCGATCACCGGTACGGAAATGTAATCGGCGATGTCCATGATCAGCTCCAGCATCCGGATATCTTTTCTGTAATCAAATGCGCTCCGTATAAACAGCATATCGATTTTCAGAATATCGATCGGGAGTGTGGAGATCATATTCAAAGAGGAATAGCCGGTACCGAAGTCATCCATCTCGATCCGGAATCCCTGGATCCGCAGTTTGCTGACAGTCTCAATGATCTGTTCCGAATCCTTGGTATAGGCGGATTCTGTGATCTCAAGCGGAAGTTCTTCCGGTTCCAGTCCGTTCTCTTCCACCAGTGCCGTCAATTTCGGGATCAGTTCCGGATCGTACATGTCGATACGGGAAATATTGACAGATACTGAGACGGAAAGACCATACTGTTCCTTCCATTTCCGGATCTGTGATGCAGCCTCTTTCCAGACATAGTAATCCAGCTGCTGGATCAGCCCGTTGCTTTCAAACAGCGGGATAAAGACGCCCGGATTGATAAATCCCAACTCGGGATGGATCCAGCGGACAAGCGCTTCTGCGCTCACCAGCACCGGCACATCTCCCCGGATATCAAATTTCGGCTGATAAAAGACCTGGAATTCATGCTGGTCGATCGCACGCGGGAAATCCTCCAGGAGCTGTTCCGAATAGATCTGCGCTTCATGCAGATTTTTATCGTAAAAGGCGATCGCCGTCGTATAGTTGGAACGGATCCTGTCCGCAGCAAGCTTTGCCCGGTCAAACCTTCTTTCAATATTGATCGTTCTGTCGCAGTCGGAATAGACGCCCATACGAAGCCGTATCCGGCCTTTTTTGGCTTCCTTCTGATTCTCTCCGAAACCGGAAAGCGCCTCGTTCAGAATCTCCGGATAATCGGTTCTGTGCGGACAGTAAACCAGGAAGGTATCCGCCTCTCTTCTGCAGACGATGCCTCCATTATCCTGAACGGCATTCCTCAGCTTTTCGCCGATCGCCCGGAGCAGTTTATCTCCGTAGTCTTTTCCGTAACGCTCATTGATCATGTGGAAATGGTTGATGTCCACAACGATCGCATCCATTTCCCTGCCTTTATGATACTGGTCATACTGCTCTGCGTAGCTGAAGAAATAATCCCGGTTATAAAGCCCTGTCAGGGGATCGCGCTCCGTGTGCTGGATGATCTCCCTGTCTTCCGACAGCTCAATGGTCTTTAAAACTCTTGCCAGGATTACTTCCGGCTGCGGAAACGGCTTTGCGATAAATTCGTTCGCGCCCATCTGCAGGCTCTCTACTTCCGCCGCCTTCTCGCTTGTCATGACCATGACCGGGATCTGGTTCAGCTCCGGATCTTTTTTCAGAAGCGCAAGGAGCTCCATGCCGCTCATTTCCGGCATCAGCAGATCCAGCAGCACCAACGAAAGGATCTCCGCGTTTTCGCGGATCATCTGAAGCGCCTTCTTTCCGTTTTCGGCATAGATCACTTCATAATCCGCTTTTAAAATATGCCCGAGGATCTCCCGGTTGATCATTTCATCATCTACGACCAGTACCAGTCGTTTTCCATTTACAGAATAAAACTTTTCGTGACTTTTCAGCATTTTTGAATTCCTCTTTTATTGCCAGGTTGCTTCTTTGTTGTCAGTCTCTCCACAAGCGGTATTCAAAGCTTCATCGATCAGCTTCATCATTTCAAAGACGGAACGGAAATAGACCGTCTTATCTTCATCGACCCAGGTGATCCTTCCCTGCCAGCTGCTGTTTTGCCTCTGCTGCACACGTACGATAAACGTTCCTGCGTCTCCGTGTTTTCCAAGAATATCATTGTCACTCATAACTTTTTCCCTTTCACTATTTCTGTTTTTCCGAAACTCATACGGGCGTTCCACTTTATGGGTGCCATGTTTTTTTCCATTCGATTGGCTTTCAAAATAGCGTTCTGATGTCGCAGGCTGTGGAAAATTCAATACGTCAAATAAATTTTCCAGCTTTTTTAACAACCCCGCCCCGTCATCAAAATAGACCGGATCCCTGCTGTAGCTGTGATAAAAATATCCGCTGAGATCGTATCCGTAATAACGGTCGACACAGACGACGACTCCATTTTTAATACCAAGATATAACTGCGTTCCCGCCATACTCTTTTCCTCTTAACTGTAGCGACAGAAGACACTGTTGACATAATACTGCACACCGGTCCTCTGTCTTCCGATCAGGAAGTTCTGGTTGATACGTTTTTGAACGATCTTACAGTTTTCCATTGTTGTATTGGCAAGCAGGACCAGATACTGTCCTTTTCCGTACCGGCAGACAACATCGCTGCGCCGGATTGAACGGAAGATCGCATCTTTCAGCCGCGAGGTCAGATCATCCAGCATCGTTCCTTCCTTCATCGGATTTCCCTTGCTGTCAACGATCGTACAAAGCATCAGATATACGGACTGACCGCCGCGCTCCATCGTCCGCTCTGTAAGCTGGTAGATCCCGCGGAAGATCGGATAGCTGCAGGCATAGCCGCCGCTTGCATCCGGATCCTCTTCCATCAGTTTTTCCTGGATCTCATCCAGCACCTCGTAGCTGTGATTCATCTGTTCGCCCAGATAGTCCATCAGTTCCTGCATCCGGGCGGACGGCCGAAGACCGATCACCCGCATATAATAATCCACGGTCTCTTCATAATACTGAATCGCTTCATCAAAGCGTCCCGTGGAAACAAGCGCCTCCATAGCAAGCGTTTCCCATTCCGCAAACGGATAGACCTTCGCAGCATAAAGCCCGAGATCTTCCAGAAGGAACCACTCTTCTTTCTCCCGCAAAAGCTCTGCTGCCTTTTCCACACAGAGACAGAAGATTTCGCGGTATCTGCGGGCTTCCTTCGCGATCCAGACTACGCTGGCCTGAAACTCCAGGAACTCGCCCTCGTAAAGATGCACGGCGTCAAGATACAGTTTTACCTTTTTCGCCTTATCCTTTTCCTGTTCCGCTTCCTGATAGATCCGCTCAAATTCCCTTGCATCTTCCACTACCGGAATCTGGTCCGTCCAGTAAAAGACGCCTTCCCGCTGCTCGATATAATTTACTTCCGGAAGGCCGCAGCTTAACAGCCGTTTCTTGGCATTGTAGATGACATTCTGCGTGGAGTGGTGGATATTCTTCAGGTCAATGTTCTGAAAGATCGCCTGCTCC
This sequence comes from uncultured Parasporobacterium sp., assembly GCA_964579345.1. Classification (GTDB taxonomy): domain Bacteria; phylum Bacillota; class Clostridia; order Lachnospirales; family Lachnospiraceae; genus RGIG5612. The sequence continues at coordinate 3,722 of CAZOHB010000062.1, read as the reverse complement.
AGTTCATCTCTCGGAATCCCTTTCTTTCCCGCATGCAGGATCGCCTCCATCAGGCTGATAAAGTTTGATTCATTGGATTTTTTCTTTCCTGTGATCGACTGTCCGTTATAGCTGAGCGAAAACGTGCCGAACATGTTTACTTTCAAAATCTCTTTCATAGTTTTTCCCATTATTATCTAATCCCCAAATTATTTATACACCGGATCCGTTGTTGACTTCCCCCTGTCTCACATCTCCAGGCGTTTGCTCATCGTATCATAATGTACGCAGGAGACGAGCGCGGTCTCTTTCGAGATCCTGCCTTCCCGGTACAGTTTCAGCAGACTCGAATCCATGGTGAACATACCGTCTGCAGCTCCGGTCTGCATGACGGAATCCAGCTGATGGAGCTTTCCGTCACGGATCATGTTCTGCACGGCCGGTGTACATTTCAGCACTTCAAAGGCAGGTGCAAGTCCTCCGTCGATTGTCGGAACCAGCTGCTGGCAGACAATGCCTTTCAGGATCTGCGCCAACTGGATCTTTACCTGATGCTGCTGGGAAGCCGGGAAAACATCGATGATACGGTTGATCGTATTTGCGGCGCTGCTGGTATGAAGCGTACTGAACAGCAGCGTTCCCGTCTCGGAAGCTGTAATGGCTGCGGAGATCGTATCATAATCACGCATTTCTCCAAGCAGGATCACGTCCGGACTTTCGCGCAGTGCGGAGCGCAAAGATTCCAGATATCCCGGTGTATCAATAAAGATCTCTCTCTGCGTTACAATCGATTTTTCATGGCGATGGATGTATTCGATCGGATCCTCCATCGTAATAATATGGCAGCTTCTGGATTTATTGATCCGGTCGATCATGCATGCAAGGGTCGTACTCTTTCCGGAACCTGCACTTCCCGCTACCAGGACCATGCCCTTTTTATTGTCTGCCAGAGAAAGGACACTTTCAGGGATCGAAAGCGCTGCCGGGTCCGGAAGTCCGAACTGGATCACACGGATCACCGCAGCGAGAGAACCTCTCTGACGGAACACGTTTACACGGAAGCGGCCGAACTGCGTAATGGAAAAAGAAAAGTCGTCATCAATATGGCGGTCCAGATTCGTCCGTTCCCTGCCGCTGACTTCGTAGATCTCATCGACCAGTTTTGCGATTGCATCCGGCAGGAGTTTTTCCTGTCCGATCCGGTTCTGCTCGCCTTTACACTTCAGCGTCACCGGAAGTCCTGCGATCAGAAAGATGTCAGAAGCTCCTGTCTGTACAGCGGTCTGCAAGATATCATTCATGTTCATAATCTACTCTCCTTGCCAAAGATCATCTATCGTCGTATCCGGCTGCCAGTCTTTGCTGATCTTCCATTCGGATACTTTGTACCGGTCACCTTCTGCCGTCAGTTCCACCGTCAGTGTATAACCGTCACGCTGGAAGCTTTCCTGCAGGATCTCTCCTGCCTGCGGCTGTCTTCCTGCCACTTCCTGCAGGAATTCCTGACCGTCCTGTTCCAGAAGATACCGGGTCTTTACGGCATCTGCATAGCGTTCGGAAAGCCGCATATCTGCAGCGGAATTCGCGCAGGCCAGCATAGCCAGAACACTCAGGCAGATCGTAATGACTGTTAACAGAAGCGCAAGCGGCCCAAGCCTTACCGGGATATGTTTCATTTCGCACCTCCCTTTCGAAAGCCTGTTTCAAGACTGTACACTTCTTCATTGACATAATAAACAGAGATCGTTCCGTTCACGAAATCCCCGTTTTCCTTCCAGAGGATGCATAATCTCATTTTACCCTCCGCGGAAGGTTTCAGCTCATCATCGTAGCAGGCTGTGATCATCTCCGCTTTTTCCGCATTATCCGATTCATTTAATACTGCAAACAGCTCCTCTTCACTCTCCGATGCGAGGAAGGCCTCTGCGCCGGAAGCTGCTAGCGTTACAGCATCCGAAAGCCGCTTGGCTTTGCGGCTGTTCAGATCGCTTTTGGAAAAAGCATTTGCCAGGATCGTTATGGCCAGCACAGAGATGACCAGCATCAAAACGACTTCAATATAAAAGCTGATATTCTTTCCCTGTTTCACTCGTTATTCTCCTGCTGTCCCGATATGGATAAAGACACTGCCCTCATCCGTATTGATCTTTAATAATCCGTCGCTGATCTCATTGACTTCAAACAGCTCCGTCCGTCCGATACGTGTTGCCGCATCCGGATACAGCTTCCCATCTGTCTTTCCGTAATCTTCCACAAGATACCCGTCAAAAAGATAGATCCTGTTTCCATACCCGGTTCCCGGATCCTCCACAAGCAGGTACTTTCCGTACGCTGCATCCTGACCGGCTGAGATCTCCGTCTCACTCATCTTCGTCGTTGTCAGCAGGTACGAAAGGATCGCCCGCTGCTCATTATTTGCATCCTGCCGGTCCGCGATGTTCCGGTAGGTTTTTGTGCCGAAGATCACCAGCAGAAGGAAGCATCCGAGGAAGAATGCCGTAAGTACGATGATATAGATTCCTGAATTGTTTCCTTTTTTATCCTTCATGAGTCCTTTTAATGTACCCTCTTGGTTACGCGCACATCCGGAAGCTGGTTTTCCGCATATGCTTCATAAATAACATAATAGTCTTTGGTATTGACCCGCAGTCCGTAATTGTCCTCGAGATATTTCAGATCCGGCGGATAGGCGCCCTCAACGACATAACACTGGAGCGCGCTTTTCTGCACGGCGGCACGGATCGCCTCGGCGGTTTCCTGTTCCGAGGAAGCTGCCGGCGAACGGACGATCAAAAGCCATATAAGGAAGATGCAGATCACTGCAAGCACTGCCCAGATAAGGATCTTCCATTTTTTTCCTGCTGTGTCTTTATACATAAGTTATCCTATCGAATTCATAATACCGATCAGCGGAAGCATAACGCTTAACAGCGCAATCGCGATCGTGATCATCAAAATACCGGAAAGCAGCGGCTCGATCCGGCTTACCACACGCTCCGTCTGCACGGAACAGTCTTCAGCCAGAAGTTCGATCAGACGCCGTAAGACCTCATCGGTATTTCCGCTTCGCTCTCCCGGGATCAGCATTCTGCCGTAGATCGGTTCATACAGCTGTACATCATTTGCAGCCTGGGCAAATCCGTAGCCTTCTTCCATCCGCCTTGCCACCTGACGGATCCTTTCTTCGACCGGCGCGTAATCCGCCATGCTCATGGCATTCAGGACCGCTTCATCCTGCATCTGTCCGCTGGCAAGGAAGACTTCATATGCAGAGGTAAAACGATACAGCGCCATATTTTCCAGAAGGTCTCTGCAGGTCGCATTCTTTGCCAGGATCTTTTCGACCGTGGCTTTTCCCTTTCCTTTCCACATACTGAAGCCGATCAGGATCAGGACCACAAGGATCACCATGATCACAAGTACGACCCAGCAGAAGATATAAGCAATATTGATATAACTGTAGCTTCCGGATGCAAGGCTGCCTGTCAGCGTCTGGTACACATCCCGGAAGGACGGGAGGACAGCGAACAGCATGATCAGAAGCACGACGATGATCATGATGATCATCGCGGTCGGGTAGATGATCGCCGAGCGGATCTTTTTCGCAAGCGTATTCTGCTCGCGGTAATAAGAAGCAAGCCGGAAGAGGATCTCTTCCAGTTTACCGGTCGACTCCCCTGCTTCGATCATCTTTTCCGCATATTCCGGGAAGACCGCCTCCTGCTTGATCGCGCCGGCAAGTG
>CAZOHB010000061.1:0-14350 GCA_964579345.1 uncultured Parasporobacterium sp. | reverse complement strand
TATTCCATCCGCAGATGATCCTGAATCGCGATAAGAAATATCGTGTGGAAGCAGGCCTTCCGGAAGAAGGACTTACCAAATCTGCTGCTGAAATGATGGGCGAGAAATAATTCATAGAATGTTTATTGATGCGGGGCTATGCAGCGCCCCGCATTATATCAAATGACTTGTTGGAAAAACTACAACATCTGAGGAGAAAAAATATGAAAGTATTTGGTATCTGCTGCGGCCGTAAAGGCGGCAATACAGAAATCATGATGCAGGACGTTTTCACAGGCGTAAAAAATGTATGTCCGGATGCGGAATGCAAATTTGTGAATTTACAGGATGCGAACATCAAGCACTGCATCGGCTGTGAAACCTGTATGACAAAACATGTAGCCGGAGATTTTGATTTCCGCTGTGTACATGGAATTAATCAGGATCATTTCTATTTTATTGAACAGCAGATGCGCGCAGCAGATGCAATTATCGTTTCTGCTCCGGCGTACAATCTGCTTCCACCGGGAATCATGATCCGTTTCTTAAATAAACTGCATGCTTCCGGAGACTATCGTCATGTGACCCAGGGTGTTGATATCTGCAAAGTCGGCGCATGCTTTTCCATCGGAGGAACAGACTGGACAGACTATATTCCGAACGTTATGCGCATGATCACAATGGAACTGGTCGGCGTTTATGACGGCGTTGTGGATTCTGTACATTTTGACTTCCAGACATCAAAAGGTGCGGTAATCCTTGATGAGCAGATCGCACCGCGTATGGTTCAGATGGGTGAGACGGTTGCAAAGGCTGTTCAGTATAAGAAAGAGACCGGAAAGAACGCGGACTATGTTGGCATGGAAGGAATCTGCGATTACTGCCACAGCAATATGCTGCGCATCAATCCGGACGGAACCGCATACTGCCCGCAGTGTAACGTCAAAGCAACGGTAGAAGTTGTTGACGGAAAAGTAAAGGTTTCCTTTACACCGGAAGATCTGGAGAAGAGCCGCTGGGCTCCGTACGGACAGGATCTTCATATGAGAAACATCGGCCTTGGCCACAAGAAAGCGGCAGAAGGCGCTGAGACAATTAAACAGGTGTATAATGAAAGTTATAAAGACCGGATCGCGGAGAACCGCCTTGCATTTCCGGAATTGAAATAAACTACTTTCATTTGCATAATAAACCTCGAACAGAGCCCCGGCGTTGCATCCGGGGCTCTTTTTTTGAGTCAGGAGGGACGGTTCTTTTGATTCATTTTTCAAAAGCAGAGACGGTTCTTTTGACTTCCAACGTCGCATCTTTTTAAATAATTCCAATAATGGAATTATGGAATTGAAATGGTTGACAAATGGAATTAGATGGACTATCATTAGCTCAGAATATAATGCAGAAAAAGGAGGGGGTCTTATGTTGACGATTGAGGAAATCCGGAGAAAGAAAGAAGAAGCGCATATTACAAATCAGCAGCTGGCAAGCTTATCCGGAGTGCCGCTCGGAACGGTTCAGAAGGTTCTTGGAAATGTGACAAAATCGCCCCGCTATGAAACACTGCAGGCGCTTTCAGCAGTGTTTGAAAAGAAGCGGACGATTCCGCCTTCCTATCAGCAATATATTGAAGAACAGCGGGAAAGACAGAGATTGATGCTTTCAGAGCCGGAACCGTCTTATAGCACCCCGAGACCGGATCTGCCAAGTCCGGTGATCGCCGTAAACTGGAATACCTATGACAGACAGGGGACGTACACGGTGGATGATTATCTGGCGCTTCCGGATGAACAGCGTGTGGAGCTGATCGATGGGGTGATTTACGACATGGGAGCACCGACTTCTCAGCATCAGCTGATCGGGGGCGAGGTGTACCGGCAGGTGTCTAATTATATCCGTGAACATAAGGGGCAATGCATTCCTTTTATTGCGCCTACGGATGTTCAGCTGGATTGCGATCACTATACAATGGTTCAGCCGGATGTACTGATCGTCTGTGATCGTTCAAAAATTAACCGGCATCGTGTTTTCGGCGCACCGGATTTTGTTCTGGAAGTACTGTCGCCTTCAACGAAAAACAAAGATATCCTGATCAAAGGCAATAAATATGTGAATGCCGGCGTGAAAGAATACTGGATGGTCGATCCGATGAAAAAGACGATTACGACCTATGACTCCCGAAAGGAGGATGACCTGGAAATGAAAATGTATACGTTTGAAGACAAGGTCCCGATGGCGCTTTATGACGGTGATCTGGTAATCGATTTTAAAGAGATTGCAGATTATATTTCGTTTATACCGGAAGAATGATAAAACAAGCGGGCACAGTAATGTCCGCTTGCTGAGTTATTATGGATGATCTGTAAAAATGTGATGTCCGAATAGTGCATCCTAAGCGATCGTTTACAGAATCTCGTCATCAAGATAATCGACGGCTTCTCCATAAATGTCATGGATATTTTCAAGATGCAGTTTCAGCCCATCGGATTTCTCATTTTCAGAGAACAGAATCAGGGAATCAGAAAGCGAATCGATCCGCTTTACGGTTCCTTTTATTTCTTCATAAGATCCGCCGGCCTTTCTTTCATCCGGCACAAAGACCGTAAAGGAAATCACGGGATGTTTCCCGGATTCAATCAGATCGGAAATGACTTTGATCTTTGCATTCAGCCGTTTCAGATTCTGCGCAAGACGCAGACCCGTCTCGCGGGCTTCTTCTGCGATCATGTCGTCATATCCCGTAAGCGCTGCGAAAGGCGCAAACTGCGCGGCGCGGTCGTAAAGACTCATATGCGGATGTACGGAAGACTGATGGTGGGGAAGATCGATAATATCACCGTACAGGATACGCGCATCATTCATAATTCTCCCTCCCATTCCTTTTTCTTCTTTGGTTTCTGCGCAGGCTTCGTTTCCGGTTCGCCTTCTCCGGCTCTGTGTCCGCCAATCTGTTCGTTGCGGAGCCGGGTCGTTCCGCCTTCCTTCAGATTCATTCCTTTTAAGATCGCATTCTTCCCGAACTTCTGCTGCAGGGAAAGGGCGGCCTTTTGGAGCCTTCGCTCCTTCTCATCTGCAGCGGCGTCTTCTGCACGCTGTTTTTCCTTGGCCTCATAATCCACAAAGAAGCTGAGCTGTTCCGGCTCTTCCTGTGGGATACTGTTTTCCGGGATAAGATTCAGGGCAGCGATCGTCACCCTTCTTACAAGAAGATCCGGATCAACGATGCGGTCGTACAGTTCTGCCATAGCCTCCCGGATCCGCCGGGTCGAGCTGGTCCAGCGGTCAAGATTTCCGGTGCCGTGCGCGTATTTTGGAGCCGGTCGGCCATAGTAGTCCACAGAGACCGGACCTTTATATCGTTTTCCGGTTGTCGTCACACGGAAGGTGGATTCTTTTGCTGAACGGCCCTGGTGTTCGTACTGAATCGAGGTACGGTCATAGTTGATCGTCAGCTCCATCTTTTTTGTAACCAGGCCTTTTCTCACCAGATCGAGAACAAGCAGTTCTGTCATTTCCTTTACGATCAGCCGCGCCTTATCAAACGGATAAGGCTCCATCAGGACCTGACCGGAAGAAAGGGAATTCGTCTGCGGACGATAGGATTTGATCGTTTTGATCTCTGTCGGCTCCCAGCCCCAGGCATGGTCGATCAGAAGCTCCGCGTTAATGCCGAGAGAATGGTAAAGCGCATCTTCGTTGATCGTACTCAGCCGTGCGATATCTCCCATCGTATAGCAGCCGAGAGCAGCCATGCGTCTTGCGATTCCCGGGCCGACCCGCCAGAAGTCTGTCAGGGGCGTATGGCACCAGAGTTTTTCGCGATAGGTTTGTTCGTTCAGTTCCGCAATACGGACGCCGTCTTTATCAGCAGGAACGTGTTTGGCAACAATGTCCATCGCCACTTTGGCAAGATAAAGGTTTGTGCCGATCCCGGCTGTGGCAGTGATCCCGGTCGTGTACAGCACCTCGCGGATCATCGTGATCGCAAGTTCGTGGGCGGTCATCTGATAGGTATTCAGATAAGATGTCACTTCAATAAAACACTCATCGATCGAGTAGACATGGATATCTTCTGCAGAAACAAATTTCAGATAGATAGAAAAGATCTTTGTGCTGATCTGTTCATAAAGGCGCATGCGGGGCGGGGCTGTGATATAAGCAAGCTCCAGCGAAGGATCCGCAGCAAGCGCAGCCGCATCAAAAGAAGAGGAGGCGAAGTGGTATCTGCCTTTCTCATCGCGCGGAAGCACGCCGAGCGCCAGAGCTTTCCGGAACCGTTCACGGTTGATTTCTTTTACTTTCTGAACAACTTCAAACAGACGGGCTCTTCCGGAAATCCCATAGGATTTCAGGGAAGGGGAGACCGCAAGGCAGATCGTTTTTTCCGTACGCGAATCATCCGCTACAACAAGATTGGTTGTCAGCGGATCATATTTTCTGTCGCTCGCTTCGACAGATGCATAATAGGATTTTAGATCGATCGCGATGATCGTTCGTTCTTTGTGTTTCACTTCTGTACTTCGTAATCTTCAAAAAACCACCGGCCGAAGGTACTGGCAAAACGTTTGTCAGAGCGTTCGAAAAACAGGTGCCGTTTTTCTCCGTCGATCACAACGGTATAGCAGTCGCCGGGAAGCCCCCGTTCGATACAGGCAGCAGGACGGAAGTCCTGTACCTTCTCGATCTTCGAAACTTTGCCGCTGCTCCATATAATATTCTTCGGCTGCATAAAGCCGGTATTGTCAAACACGGAAATCACTTTTACATAGGTTCTCTGCCGCCGGGCATCCATTGCAGACCGCCTCCCCCTCTGAAGAAAAATACGAACAAATGTTCGCTTTCCTGAAGTATATCATACTTTCGGGCAAATGCAAAAGATTTTCGTGCAAAATATTTTTTCAGCATCATAGCATGTTTGCAGAGGATTGACTATCTGTATTATAATCAGGCAAAATAACGGAAAACGAAGAAAAGACAAAGAGGGAAGCATGAAACGGATCAAATTGATCGTATCTTATGATGGAACCAATTATGTGGGATGGCAGGTCCAGAAGAACGGACTGGCGGTGGAGCAGGTGATCAATGAACACCTGTCAAAACTGCTGGGCGAGGATATCACGATCATCGGTGCAAGCCGCACCGACTCCGGCGTGCATGCCCTTGGGAATGTTGCAGTCTTTGACACCAATACCCGAATTCCTTCCACAAAGATCGCGCTTGCACTGAACCAGTCTCTTCCGGATGATATCAAGATCGTTCGTTCTGAGGAAGTTTCTGCGGACTTTCATCCACGGTACGCAGACTGCGCAAAGACATATCAGTACAGCATCTTAAACAGCCGTGTCAATCTCCCGCTTCAAAGACTTTACACGGATTACGTGTATTATGAGCTTGATGTGGAAAAGATGAAGCAGGCGGCAGAATACCTGATCGGCGAACATGACTTTAAAGCCTTTTCTTCTGCAGGAGGGCAGCAGAAAAGTTCTGTGCGGACGATTCATTCGATTGATTTTTCTGTGGAATATCTGGAGGAAGATGGGCAGAAATGTCCCGTGTCTCCTTCCGGAGATTTCTGTCCGAAGCTGGTACGCATCACGATCACCGGAAACGGCTTTCTTTATAATATGGTCCGAATCATTGCCGGAACTTTAGAGAAGGTCGGCATGGGAATCTATCCGCCGGAACATGTCAAAGAGATCTTAGACAGCTGCAACCGGCAGCTTTCTGCACCAAAGGCGCCTGCCCGGGGGCTTACTTTGGTGAAAATTGAATATTTCCCGCCAATTCAGGACAAGTAATATTTGCTTAATTCAAACAGTTATGTTAAAATCTACCATTGCGTAAGTAGGTGTGCTTTCGAAACTTTCTTTGCACATTTTATCATTGCGCAAAAAGCTTCGAAAGCACATAAAGAACCCAAGGAGGAACATTTTTAAAATGGAAGTTAAAGTTGAGAAATTAGAAAAAAGCATGGCTAAGATCACTGCTACGGTCGAGGCAGAAAAAGTAGAAGAAGCGATTACAAGAGCATACCACAAGATCAAAAATCAGGTTTCCATGCCTGGCTTCAGAAAAGGCAAAGTGCCGCAGAAAATGATCGAGAAAACATATGGCGTTGAGGTATTCTACGAGGACGCTGCAAACTATCTGATCGCGGACAGCTATCCGGATGTATACGATGAGGCAATGAAAGAGATCGAGATCGTTTCCCAGCCGTCCATCGACGACATCGACATCGAAAGAGGAAAAGACTTCACCTACGTTGCTTCCGTAGCAACCAAACCGGAAGTTACTCTTGGCGAGTATAAGGGCATCGAGTATACGGCAAGCGATCTGACCGTTACAGATGAAGAAGTTGAGCAGGATATCGAAAGAACCAGAGAGCTCAACAGCCGCCGTGTACCGGTAACAGACAGACCGGCACAAATGGACGATATCGCTGATATCGACTTTGACGGTTATGTAGATGACAAACCGTTCGATGGCGGAAAGGCAGAAGGATATACGATCACATTAGGATCCCATTCCTTCATCGGAGATTTCGAGGAGCAGATCTGCGGACATAACATCGGCGATGAGTTTGATGTTAACGTAACCTTCCCGGAAGATTACCATGCAGCAGAACTGAAAGGAAAACCGGCTGTCTTCAAGTGCAAACTGAATGACCTGAAAGTCAAAGAACTTCCGGAGCTGGATGATGAGTTCGCAGCAGAAGTTTCCGAGTTTGATACATTAGAAGAGTACAAGGCTGACATCCGCAAGGGTATCGAAGACAGAAAGAAAGAAACTGCAAAAGCAGATGCAGAAAGACAGATCATCGCAAAGATCGCTGAAGCTGCACAGATGGATATCGCAGAGCCGATGATCGATGCACAGGCTCGCCAGAGCGCAGACGATTTCGCAATGAGAATGGAAAGCCAGGGCATCCCGATGGATCAGTACCTGCAGCTGGTTGGCCAGACCCGTGAGAAATTCATGGAAGACATCCGTCCGGTCGCAGTCAAGACCATCAGAGAAAGACTGGTTCTTGAAGCAATCGCAAAAGCAGAAAATATCGAAGTAACGGATGAAGATGTAGAAGCAGAGATCCAGAAGATGGCTGACATGTACAAGATGGATATCGAGAAAGCAAAACAGCTTCTTTCCGACAAAGAAAAAGAAGGCATGAAAGAAGATATCGCTGTTTCCAAGGCTGCAGATTTCGTTTATGAAAACGGTGTAGCTGTAGAAGCTCCGGCAGAAGAAGAGGCTCCGGCTGAGGAAGCTCCGGCAGAAGAAACAGCAGAATAAGATTCATGAAAAAAGAGCCTGAATATTTTAGCGGGCTTAACCAGAACAAAGGAAAAGGCCGGTCGTGACCGGCCTTTCATCAAACAAACAGGAGGAAAAATATGAGTTTAGTTCCAACAGTTGTGGAAGATACAAGCAGAGGCGAAAGAGCTTATGATATTTATTCCCGGCTTCTGAAAGAAAGAATCGTTTTTCTAAGTGAAGAAGTCAATGATGTAACAGCAAGCCTTGTTGTTGCACAGCTTCTTTTCCTTGAAAGCGAAGATCCGAATAAAGACATTCATTTTTATATCAACAGCCCGGGCGGTTCTGTTACCGCGGGTATGGCAATTTATGACACGATGCAGTATGTAAAGTGTGATGTTTCCACGACCTGCATCGGCATGGCTGCAAGCATGGGCGCGTTCCTTCTTGCAGGCGGCGCAAAAGGCAAACGTTTTGCACTTCCGAACGCTGAGATCATGATCCATCAGCCGTCCGGCGGAGCACAGGGACAGGCAACGGACATCAAGATCAACGCGGATCATATCTTAAAGATCCGTGATAACCTGAACAGACTCCTTGCGCAGAACACGGGAAAGCCGATCGAAACGATCGCAGCAGATACGGAACGTGACAACTGGCTTTCTGCAGCAGAAGCAAAAGAATATGGTCTGATCGACGCAGTCATCGAAAACCACGAGGCTTAATCTATGGCAGGAAGAAGAAATAACACGGAAATGCCGAGATGCTCTTTTTGCGGAAGAGCGGCCTACGAGATCGACGCGCAGCTGATCGCAGGCCCGGCAGGCGTTTATATCTGCCCGGACTGTGTTATGCAGTGTGCGGATATTTATGAGATGGACCTGATGCCGGAGAAGGCACCTAAGAAGAAAAAGAAGTCCGCAGAGCATCTGGATATCAAACTCCATAAACCGAAAGAGATCAAGGCATTTCTGGATGAATATGTGATCGGACAGGACGAAGCGAAAAAAGTCCTTGCCGTTCAGGTGTACAATCATTACAAACGCGTGATCTCTCATGAAAAGCTGGATGTGGAGCTGCAAAAGAGCAATATCCTGATGCTTGGACCGACCGGCTCCGGAAAAACATTTCTGGCGCAGACCCTGGCAAGGATCCTGAATGTGCCGTTTGCGATCGCTGATGCGACGACGCTGACAGAAGCGGGCTATGTTGGTGAGGATGTGGAAAACATTCTCCTGAAACTGATCCAGGCAGCAGATTATGATATCGAGAGAGCTGAGTACGGCATCGTATATATCGACGAGATCGACAAGATCACCAAAAGAGTGAGAACGTATCCATTACCAGAGACGTCTCCGGTGAAGGTGTTCAACAGGCGCTTTTGAAGATCCTTGAAGGTACGGAAGCTTCCGTTCCTCCACAGGGCGGACGAAAGCATCCGAATCAGGATATGCTCCATATTGACACCACAAATATCCTGTTCATCTGCGGCGGTGCATTCGCAGGACTGGAAAAGATCATTGAAGCCAGAGTTGACAAAAAAGGCATGGGATTCGGAGCGGAAGTTTTCTCGAATTCAACGGAGGAAATTGACGATCTGTTCCAGACCGTTATGCCGCAGGATCTAATCAAATACGGAATCATTCCGGAGTTTGTGGGCCGTGTGCCGGTCGTTGTGGCTTTGCGTTCACTGACGGAAGAGGACCTCGTCCGTATTCTGGAAGAGCCGAAGAATGCGCTGCTCAAACAGTACAAGGCGCTCTTTAAACTGGACAATGTAGATCTTGTCTTTAAAAAGAATGCCGTTCAGGCCATTGCGAAAAAAGCGCTGGAGCGTAAAATCGGCGCCCGCGGTCTTCGCAGTATTTTAGAGAACATTATGATGGATAAGATGTATGAGATACCATCTGATGAGTCAATTAAAAAATTAACCATAACGGAAGATATGGTGAAGTAAAGGGGGTAATTGTCATTAAACTTATAATTATCGGCGGATTTTTAGGATCCGGAAAAACAAGTGTATTGATTCCGCTGGCAAAAGAAATGATCGAAGCGGAAGGCGGCGCTGATGGCAGCACCAAAGTTGCTATCATCGAAAACGAGATCGGACAGGTTGGCATCGATACCGCTTTTACAGATGACACCGGTCTTTATACAACAGAACTGTTCAACGGCTGTGTATGCTGCAGTATCGCAGGTTCTCTGATGGATTCGCTGGCACAGATGGAAGAGCAGATGCATCCGGAATGGGTGATCCTGGAGACGACAGGTCTTGCCCGTCCGGGCGATGTAGCGACGCAGCTGCATGAATATTATGATGAAGATATGAATATCACGATCTTCAATATTCTGGATGCCAGACGCTGGCTGAAACTGGTTCCTGTCGTCGGCACACTGATCGATGATCAGGTCGAGGCAGCAGATTTTGTCCTGATCAATAAGATCGACGCAACGGATGCGGAAACACTGGATAAAGTAGAAGCAGGTGTCAAGGAAAAAGCAAAGGCAGGCGTAAAGATCTACCGGATCTCGGCTGTCAATGACAAAGAAGGAACAGCAGCTGTCTGCAAAGAGATTATTTCACAGATCAGATAAGGAGGGCAGAATCATGAGCGAAGAATTACGCCCGGAAGAAGCACACGAAACAGCAGAGCACGAGCATCATCATCACCATGATCACGATCATGAGCATGAACACCATCATCACCATGATCACGACCATGAGCATGAACACCATCATCACCATGATCATGAGCATGAGCACCATCACCACCATGATCATGACCATGAGCACGAGCACGGAGAAGACTGTACCTGCGGCTGCCATGACCACGATCATGACCATCATCATCATGATCACCACGAGCATAACCACGATCATGACCACGGCCACACCTATGAAGTGCCGGGCTATAAGATCGTAGAGACACATAATCATGAAGGCGCAACGATCTGCTCCTTCGAGAAGGATCTGAGAAAGTCTTCCGCGGAAGTTAAGCCTGTTATGGAAAAAGCGATCAACGAACTGGAGGCATGGCTGGAAGAGAATGGAGCACTGATCGGACATGTGAAGGGCTATATTAAAGAAGCAGGCCCTGTTACGACATTCTCTACGACAGGAAACGGACTGAATGTAGAATCCCATGAAGGCGGCGCTCTTCAGGTCGGATTTGCGGCAATCGTTTTCGGTCCGGAAGAAGAAGTGCTGAAGGATAAAGTGATTGAGATCTTTGAAAAAGTCTGATAGATTTAGCGTATAGTTGTTGCGTAGAAATGGGCATGCTTGCATGCCCATTTGAACACCCCGCTTATTTGGAGGGAAAATGAAAATCATACAGTTCAGCGACTCCTTTCTTCCGATAAGAGATGGAGTCGGAAATGTGGTTTATCAATATGCAGTGCAGATGTCGGAACAGGGACATGAAGTGTATGTCGTTGCACCGCAGACGGATACCGGATTTAATGGAAAGTATCCGTTCGAGATCATCGATTACGTTGGTTTCCAGTTCGCGTCTATGAAAAGCTACAAAGTCGGTTTCCCGGCGTTGGATCCGAACTGTCAGCAAAGACTCAATATGATCGATGCAGATATTGTACATGTGCATACACCGTTTACAGCCGGACAGGCAGGTATCGCTTATGCGCAAAACCATAAGGTTCCGATCATCGGGACGTTCCATTCCAATTACTATGACGACATCCTGCAGGTAACGGGAATGGAACTGATAGCAACCGTTGGTTCCAAGATCGTCGGCGGCTTTTATAATAAATGTGATGAAGTCTGGTCTGTCAGCAAAACGTCAAGAAAGACGCTGAAACAGTATGGTTGTATCAAACCGGTCCGTGTAATGGAAAACGGGACGGACAGCTGTCAGGTTTCGCAGCAGGACATCGAAAAGGTACGACAGGAGTTTGGCCTTACGGAGCGGCCGATCCTCTTATTTGTCGGACAGATAAACTGGAAAAAGAATATCCGGTGTATCCTTGAGGCAGCAGCGCTTCTGCCGTTCCCGTTTCAGCTGGTATTTGCCGGCACCGGCCCGCATATGGACGAGATCCGTGAGCTTGCCATCTCCCTGGGGATTTCGGGCAGGGTGATCTTTACCGGATTTATCCAGGAAGAGAAACGAAAAAATGCGCTGTATGCGCTTGCAGATCTGTTTGTCTTTCCGTCTCTTTATGACACGTCCGGATTGGTCGTACGAGAGGCAGCAGCTGCGGGAACGCCTTCCATTACCGTGCAAAAGAGCGGGGCAGCAGAATGTATCAAAGACGGAGAAAACGGTTTCCTGTGTAAAGATTCTCCGGAGGATCTTGCAGCAGTGATCGTCCATGCACTCGAAGATCCGCAAAAGCTTCAGCAGATCGGAGAAGCGGCAAAAGAGACCATCCCGATTCCGTGGAAAGAGACGACAGCCGCAGCGCTGAAGCGCTATCAGTATCTGGTCGAAAATTACGATCCGTCAAAAAAGAAAAAAAGAGTGAAGAAGAAAAGTGAGTGATAAAAAGAGCAGCTGTTGAGGCTGCTCTTTATTCTTCGGTCGTAACCGTCTGGATCAGTTCTAAAATTTCCTCGCGGCCCTGCTTTGTTTCTGCAGAAAACGGGATCAGAGGGATCTCTCCGTGTTTAAATCCAAGACCTTCCCGTATGATCTTCAGCTGTTTTGGAAGCTGGCTGCGTTTGATCTTGTCTGCCTTGGTGGCGATCACAACAGGCTGCGCATGGCTTGCGCGGATCCATTCAAACATCTCTTTGTCGCTGTTTTTTACTTCATGACGGATATCCACAAGAAGAAAGACTGTTTTCAGACCGGAGGAGCCGGTCAGATAACCGTCGATCATCTTTCCCCATTTTACCTGTTCCTCTTTCGAGACCTTCGCAAAACCATAACCCGGAAGATCCACGAAGAAGAGCTCTTTATTGACGTTGTAGAAATTGATGGTCTGGGTCTTTCCCGGCTGTGAAGAAGTACGCGCCAGTTTCTTCCGGTTCAGCAGGCAGTTGATCAGGGAGGATTTTCCGACATTTGAGCGGCCTGCAAAAGCAACCTCCGGAAGATAGGATTCCGGAAGCTTGCTGGTAGGGCCTATAACGATTTCCAGTTCAACACTTTTAATGATCATAATTTTCTGCCCGTTTACTGGAGAAGAGCTTTCATGATCGTCGCATAAAGCTCTTCGGAATATCCGCGCCAGTTGCCGCAGATCCGGGAGGCTTCTTCCTCGCTCGGAACGGCGATGTTGATCTCATACAGCAGAGAACGGCCTTCCATGACCTGGCAGTGGGCGATGTAGTCGCCGTTTGTGTGGCGGTAATAATCCGCCTGTGTTCCGACTTCATTCTTCAGCGCGTATTTGTTTTCTTCCAGATAGGAGTTGATGTCTTCCAGCGCGCCTTTCGGGATCTGGTTTTTAAAGAAGGTCAGCGACTCATAGCCTTCCGGCGTGATGCTGTAATAGGAAGTGTTCCGGATCGTCACCTTTTCCACAAAGCGGGAAGAGACGAGATCGGAAAGCGTCTGCTGAATGTTAAAATAATCCGTATATTCTTTCGTGATAAAGAAGCTGGAAAGCTGGGCATTCGTAAGCTGCGAATCCAGACGGTTCAGCATGTAAAGGATCATCAGTTTATATATGGTACTCGAATCAGTTAACATTTTATACTCCGTACTAATAAGAGGTACTATTATGATTTGTTTGTGATCATGCCTTCGCCTTCCTTGCTGCAGCCTGCGCCAAAGCAAACCTGCCCGAGTGCGCGTTTTAGCGCCAACGAGGGCAGCGTTTGTTTGGATATAGCTGGCTGCCTGGAGAAGGCAACCTTGTAAAAAACGATTTTCAAGGCTCGTTTAGAGTACCATATATACCTTGCTTTTTCAAATTCTTTTGACTATAATACGAGTTGGCATTAAATGTATTTCAATCTTTATTTCTAAAGAATTCAAAACATATTTCCAAATTTATTTTTGATAACTGAATATTATACTTGTTTCATTTTTAATGTAACTGAAAGGATGTTTTATGAGAAAAAAACTGGAGAGTCTGCCGTTGGTTCAGCTCAGGGAGATTGCCAAGACCAACGGGATCAAGGGAGCTTCGTCCATGAAAAAAGCGGACGTGATCGAAGCGATCCTTCTGATGTCAGAAGAAAAAAAGCGGGAAGAAGAAACCGGCATGACAAAGGAGGAAGCCAATAAGCTTGATTCCGGAAAGGTTGCGAACGGTATTCTGGAAGTCCTTCCGGACGGCTACGGGTTTATCCGTTGCGCCAATTATCTTCCGGGAGATGACGATGTCTATGTTTCCCCGTCACAGATCAAGCGGTTCGGTTTAAAGACCGGTGACATTTTGCTGGGAAAAGTACGTGTAAAAACACAGAATGAAAAATTCGGTGCTCTCCTTCATCTTGAACGTATTAACGGTTTCCTGCCGAGTGAGGCGGTGAAACGTAAAAACTTTGAAGATCTGACCCCGATCTTTCCGGATGAACGTCTGAATCTGGAAACCTCGGAGAAGAATATCGCGATGCGGATCTTTGATCTGATCTCTCCGATCGGAAAAGGGCAGAGAGGAATGATCGTCTCTCCTCCGAAGGCAGGAAAGACGACTCTTTTGAAAGGTGTTGCCCGTTCGATCCTGAAAAACAATCCGGAAGTCCATATCCTGATCCTGCTGATCGACGAACGACCAGAGGAAGTTACGGATATTAAAGAGGCGATCGTCGGTGAGAATGTAGAAGTGATCTACTCAACCTTCGACGAGCTTCCGGAGCACCACAAACGTGTTTCTGAGATGGTGATCGAACGTGCAAAGCGTCTGGTCGAGCACGGCGGAGATGTGATCATCTTACTGGACAGTATTACAAGGCTTGCAAGAGCGTATAACCTTCTGGTTCCGCCGAGCGGAAGAACGCTTTCCGGCGGACTTGATCCGGCCGCGCTCTATATGCCGAAGCGTTTCTTCGGAGCGGCAAGAAATATCCGTGAGGGAGGATCCCTTACGATTCTTGCAACGGCGCTGGTCGATACCGGAAGCAAGATGGATGATGTTATCTATGAGGAATTCAAAGGTACGGGCAACATGGAACTGATCCTGGTCAGAAAGCTGCAGGAGAAGCGCATCT
>CAZOHB010000060.1:0-14378 GCA_964579345.1 uncultured Parasporobacterium sp. | reverse complement strand
CTGCTGCAGTTGCCATTGCGATACCCATTGCGATACCATAGGTTCTCTTAACGCTGACACCCATCAGGGAAGCTGCCTGTGTATCATCAGAAGTTGCTCTGATGGAACGTCCCATGTAGGTCTTGTTCAGGAACCATGTAAGAACCAGAATTGTCAGCAAGCTGATCACGAGAAGGATGATATCCAGAAGAGCGATGCTGATGCTTCCGATATGGAAAACGATCGAGCTGTAAGCTCCGCCTGCGTGACGAGCATCTGCCGTGAAGAGCAGAAGCATCGCATCCTGCAGGATGATGGATAAACCGAATGTGACCAGAAGTGCCGGCTCAGAACCTTTCAGCATAACCCGGTTGATCAGTCCGCTCTGCAGAACCATTCCTATGATGAACATAAACGGAATCGTAACGATAAGCGTTAAAATCGGGTCAACGCCAAGGGCGCCGGAAATCAATGTTGATGCATAAGCACCGATGATAACAAATTCGCCATGTGCCAGGTTAGTAAGTTTGACGATACCGAAGATCATTGTCATACCCACTCCTAAGACAGCGTAGATACCACCCAGCAATATGCCGTTAATGATATATTGTAATACCATATTCTACCTCCCTTAAATACCAAAGTATGCTTTCTTGATATCGTCTTCGCTCAGCTCTTTCGGAGATCCGGAAAGAACGACCTCACCCTTCAGCATGACATGTACAAGCTGTGCTGTCTTGATTGCACGGTGTGTATCCTGCTCTACAAGAACAACTGTCGTTCCGCTTGCAGCGATGTCTTTGATACGAGCATAAATGTCTTTGATGATCGTCGGAGCAAGACCTAAGGAGATCTCGTCAAAAAGGATCATTTCCGGATTTGTCATCAATGCTCTTGCAACTGCGACCATCTGTCGCTGACCGCCGGAAAGGCTTCCGGACGGATCATTTCTTTTCTGTTTTAATACCGGGAAAAGATCATACACTTTTTCCAGTGTGTCTTTTGCTTTTGCACGTGCTGTTTTCGGGTAGCTTCCCATGATCAGGTTATCTTCAACAGACATTCTGATAAAGCAGCGGGAACCCTGCGGTACAAGGCTTAAGCCTTTCAGCACGATCTTCTCTGCCGGCATGCCGGTGATATCTTCACCTTTGAAATAAATTTTTCCTGCGGAAGGTTTGTGTAAACCTGCGATCGTATCCATCAGAGTGGATTTTCCGGCTCCGTTGGATCCGATCAGAGATACGATCTGCCCTTCCGGTACGTCCATGGTGGCTGATTGTACAGCGATGAAATCGCCGTATTTTGCCTGGACACCTTCAACTTTTAAAATAGGCTCACTCATCTTCGTCCTCCACTCCTAAGTATACTTCTTCAACAACCTTAGAATTCATAACCGGTAACGGATCGCCAATCAGAAGCTCATGACCTTCTGCCATACACATCAGGTGGTCTGTTGACTGAACCATGGTCTGAATTACGTGCTCGATCCAGATGATGGAGTATTTCGCTGCCTTCAGGTCAGCAACCATCTTCATAACATCCTGGACCTCCGCCTCTGTAAGACCTGCAGCAACTTCGTCCAGAAGAAGCAGCTTCGGCTGTGTTCCCAGAGCGCGGGCTATTTCCATTCTTTTACGGTCAAGCAGTGTCAGCTCGCCTGCAAGAACTTCTCTCTTATCATAGAGTTCCGTCAGTTTCAGCGCTTCCAGCGCCCACTCACGGCCTTCGTGCTCGGATTTTCCGGCACCGTGTACGGCTGCAACCAGCACGTTTTCAAATACGGTCATTCCTTCAAACGGACGCGGAACCTGGAAGGTACGGCCGATACCCATATGGCATCTGTTTGCCGATTTCATCTTGGTTACATCATGTCCGTCGAAAGTGATTTTTCCCTTGGTCGGGATGATCAGTCCGATCAGTGCGTTGAACATTGTGGATTTACCACAGCCGTTCGGACCGATAACGCCGTATACCTCACCTTCTTCTACTTCGAATGACAGATCGTGCAGGATCTGGACACGGCCATATCCGGCATCGACATGTTCGAATGTTAATATTTTCCCCATAAGCCCTCCTTTTTTGAGGTCTCTTTATCTGATAAGCGGAGAGCAGATCGTGCTCTCCGCTCAGATCAGATATCAAGTAATCTTTTTTTAATTATTTAATGCTTGATTATTTTAAAGCTGTACCAGCTTTGTATTCTCCGGTGATCGGGATATCGATGTCGGAGTATACAGTGTTGTCGATAACGACCAGTTTCTCTGTGCCGTCTTCCTGCTGCTGCCACTGTCCACCTGCGATAACGGTATCGCTGTAGGTAAGACCCATCATTTCCTGATCATATTTGATCGGGCCGACAACAGTTGCAAGGTCGGTTGCTGCAAGAGCATCACGAACTGCTTCTTTGTCAAGGGTTCCAGCTTTCTGGTATGCATTGATAGCAAGCTCAAGTGCTGCATATGCATAACCTGCCGGCTGCGGCATGTTACGTCCGGTATCTGCAAGGTAAGCATCGCCGATTGCCTGGGAAGCTTCACCTGTTACAGCAGATGTGAACGGATAGTTCGGCTGCCACCAAACCTCGGTCATGATGCCGTTTGCAAGACCCTTCGTGTCGTTCTCAAGAACGGCAACGTCACCGTCGAGCAGGCAGCATTTACCCATGGTTACGCATCCGGCCTGAACGCCTGCACCGATGCAAGCTTTGTACAGTTTCAGGAAATCCGGAGGAATGTTTGTTCCTGCAAGAACGTCGATGTTTTCTTTCTTGTAGGTAGCTGCGATTGACGTAAAGTCATCAGATCCTGACGGGTACATTCCCGGGTCAACGACTGTGTAGCCGTCTTTCGGAAGGAGCTGGCAGAAAATGTCATGCCATGCAGATCCGTCAGCGTCGTTAGCGAATGCAAGACCAACTTTAGCGCCTGTGTTCGGGCCATAGCCAGCTGCAGTCCAAAGAGCTTTATGAGCTTCATAAACTTTCTCGATTGTCCAGAAAGCTTCGAATACCCACTCAGTCTTGTCGCCGCCTGCAACGTTTGCAGCAACCGGGTTAACCGGAGCCTGAATTGCAACGCAAGGTACGCCGTAGCGCTCTGCTGTTGCAGCTACCGGGATAACTGTTTCCGGTGTCTGAATTGCGATCATCATGTCAACGTTGTCCTCTTCAATGAGCTTCTGTGCCATCTCGGAGCATTTTGCAGAATCGGACTCGGAGTCGTAAACGATTACGTCGATGCCATACTGTTTTCCATCGATCGTGATACCGCCCTGAGAAGCGACCCACTGCTCGAGTCTGTTAACGACCCAGTCACATCCTTCACCGTTTCCGGCAAGAGCACCTGTTGTCGGGTTAACATAACCGATCTTAATGTTTCCGGCAAGATCACCGCCGCCTGAAGCTGCTCCGCTGCCGGACGGTGTGCTACCGCCGCCATTGCCGCCGCAGGCTGCAAGCATTGATACTGCAAGTACGAGTGCCAATGCTAAAGCCAATATGCCTCTTTTTTTCATCTTTTCTCTCCTTTCATAGCTATGATGAAAATCTCTACTGTTGGGAGTCCCAAAGTATGAGCATATTCTACTCCTTTTCCCCTGTCCAATCAATGATTTTCGCCACAAAACGCAAAAAACCTCCGAATAACACGGAGATTTTTTGTGTATATTGCACACATTTGTGAAATATTATTCATGCTTTTTGATTATTGCTTTTTTTGATAAGTTATGATTCTGAAAATGTGCCGTTTTTTTCGACTCATTCCTGCCCGGAAAAGTACTCTTTCCGTGTCGGAATCACCGGTCATCCTTTGTATCCGTCCATCGTCCGTTTCTTCCCCCAGAAGAAAACAGCCATCAGTCCCGGTCCGCAGTTTGAGCCGATCGTCGGTCCGATATAGGTGTATTTCATTTCTTTGAATCCAAACTTCTCCTTGATCTCCTCACCGAACTTCTCCGCCTGCTCCGGAATATCGGAATGGCAGATATATGCGGTCTGCTCTCCGGCGTCCTCTACGATGCCGCCGATGATCTCGTGGATCCTGCGGATCGTCTTTTTCAGTCCGCGGACCTTCTCCTGCACGATCAGGTGGCCTTCCAGATCCAGGTTCAGGATCGGACAGATATTCAGCGCTTCTCCGAGGATCGCGCCGAGTTTGCTGACGCGGCCGCTCCGGTACAGATATTTCAGCTCATCGGTTGTATACCAGGTGTTCATATTGCCTTTATGCTCTTCCAGCCATGCGATGCACTCGTCAAGCTCCGCCCCGGCATCTCTCATTTCCGCCGCTTTCAGCGCAAGCATGCCGTATCCGACAGAACACAGCGTCGAATCGATCATATGGATTTCCGCCTCCGGAAGTTCTTCCTTAATATCTTCCGCTGCAAGGCATCCGTTATGATAAGTTCCGGAAACGCCGCTGCCCAGTGAGATGTGGATGATCGGGAGATTGTGTTCTTTCACGATCGGCGTCCAGAAATCTACGAACTGGATCGAGTTGACCTGGCTGGTCTTCGGACAGTCTCCGGCGCGCATACCCTCATAGAACTTATGGCAGTCCTCGTGTTTCATGGTATCGCTGACCAGCTGTCCGTTCAGCTCATACTGGAGAGGAAGCGCATAAATCTCATGTTCTGTCAGTACCTCGATCGAAAGGTCACATCCGGAATCCGTACATACGATAAATTTCTTTTCCATATTATAATCATCCTTTCCTGAGAATATTTTCACAGTGAGTACCATACAGCTGACTTGCAAACGATTCGCTTATCAGAACACTATATATACTATTATTGTATCATTTTCATCTTAGCGGTTCCGAGACGGGTCGCCTGCCCTTCGAACCAGATGTCATCATATGCGGTTTTCAGGGGTCTTTTCCTCCGCAGCTGAATCCGTCGCGTCCAGTAGCGGATGCTCGATGGCGCGGAGACCAGGAAGATCATGAACGGGCCGAGGAAGCAGTTTTGCAGTCCGTGGCCGAACTCATGATTCTTGATGTGTTCCCCTTCATATTTATCTTTCAGGAACACCGGCCCCCATTCACAGCCGCCCCAGTTTTTTCTGCCGATTTCAAAATACCAGCAGTATCCCCAGCGGTGAGGCTTATGCCCTGTCAGCAGCATGACCAGAAACACGATCAGTCCACACGCTGTCAGGATCCCGCCCCAGGTGCAGGACAGGACATAAAACCAGGGTTTGTTTATTTTTACAATTCTCTTTTCCGCTTTTTTCAGCGTCTGCGCTTTCACGGTCCTTAGATCTGCTCCAGTGCCTGGCCGATATCCGCGATCAGATCCTCCGCCGCTTCAAGTCCGCAGGACATCCGGACAAGATCCGGCGTGATGCCTGCCGCGAGGAGCTCCTCATCATTCATCTGTCTGTGCGTTGCGTTTGCCGGGTGCAGACAGCAGGTCCGTGCATCCGCCACGTGTGTCTCGATTGCCGCCAGCTTCAGATGTTTCATAAACGTTTCTGCTGCCTTGCGGCCTCCCTTGACGCCGAAGGATACGACGCCGCACGTGCCGTTCGGCATATATTTCTGCGCAAGTGCATGATACTGATCCCCTTCCAGTCCCGGATATTTCACCCAGGCCACCTTCGGATGATCCTTCAGGAAGCGCGCAACAGCAAGACCGTTCTCGCAATGGCGCGGCATTCTTACATGGAGGCTTTCCAGACCGAGGTTCAGATAAAACGCATGCTGCGGAGACTGGATCGAGCCGAAGTCACGCATCAGCTGCGCCGTTGCTTTGGTTATAAAAGCGCCGCCCAGACCGAATTTTTCGGCATAAACGATGCCGTGATAGCTGTCGTCCGGCGTGCAAAGCCCCGGGAATTTTTCCGCCTGCGCCATCCAGTCAAACTTGCCGCTGTCAACGATCGCACCGCCGACGGCTGCTCCGTGTCCGTCCATATATTTCGTCGTGGAATGCGTAACGATATCCGCACCCCATTCGAATGGACGGCAGTTGACCGGCGTTGCAAAGGTATTGTCCACGATCAGTGGAACGCCGTGTGCGTGTGCCGCTTTCGCAAATTTTTCGATATCGAGTACCGTCAGCGCCGGGTTGGCGATCGTCTCGCCGAAGACTGCCTTCGTATTCGGACGGAATGCCGCTTCAAGCTCTTCCTCCGTGCAGTCCGGATCTACAAATGTGAATTCAACGCCCATCCGCTTCATTGTGACCGCGAACAGGTTGTAGGTGCCGCCGTAGATCGTTGCCGCGGATACGACATGATCTCCGCATCCGGCAATATTAAATACGGCGAAGAAGTTTGCTGCCTGTCCGGAAGAGGTCAGCATCGCAGCCGTTCCTCCTTCCATCTCGCAGATCTTTGCCGCGACCATATCATTGGTCGGGTTCTGAAGACGGGTATAGAAATATCCCTCCGCTTCCAGATCGAACAGTTTTCCCATATCTTCGCTGGTCGCATACTTGAACGTCGTCGACTGGATGATCGGGATCTGACGCGGCTCGCCGTTTGCCGGCGTATAACCGCCCTGTACACATTTCGTATCAATTTTGTAATTGCTCATTGTTTGTTTTCCTGCCTTTATTTTTTTTGAAGAGATTGTTCCCGCCGCCAGCTATGTCCCAGCTCTCATTGGCCCCGCTGGCGCTAAATCGCGCACGGGACCAATGGAACCGCTGGCGCAGGCGGCAGCAGAGAAGAACAATCTCCGCAAAAAGTTTTTAAAATCCAATTATCTCTTTCTGGAAGAGAACATCGCGACGATATAACCGATCTGTAAGAGGATCGCTCCAATCGTGTTTAATACATTTGCAAAGACAATGAAGCCTGACATATATCTGCTCTGAATCAGATTAACCATTAAAACAATGACCATCAGAATCATATAAATAATCGCAAGAATCAGATATACAACGGCCAAAGCAGCATTGCGCGGACGCACCAGCATCTGAATCAGGTAAAGGACTGCAAGAATTGTTAAGAGGACCAGTGGAAGAACGTTCGTAACATAAAGTTCGCTTTGCATCTCCATGATTCCCATCCGCATCAGTTCAGCATTATTAATCCAATCCATCACCAGCATCAGGATCATCGGGATCGCTGTCAGGAATGCAAGTTTCTTGGTATGAATTAAAAAGAGGACCGGGATTGCAAGTGCAATCAGCAGCGGGATGATCCGCGGAGCGATAATCGCTGAAAACAGCTGGTTGCCCGGCATAAACTCGTCCGCATAATAGAGGACCCAGCATCCTGCGCTGAACAGGAAGAATACAAAATGTAAAATTCCCATCGTCCCGCAGGAAGAAGGCCATCTCGTCCTTTTAAATTTCCTCGGATTCTCCGGCTCCGCCTGTGCCGGATATACCGGCTGCTGGTAGGTCGGTGCCGCAGCTGCCGCATAGCCCTGATATACCTGTGGCTGAGGCTGAACCGGGGCCTGCTCATAGACCGGCTCCTGATCGACCTGCTGTGGCTGTTCCGGTGCTGCAGCAGAGACCGGAGCTTTAGGAGCAGGTTCCTCGATTACAGGATCCGGAATATCTGCTAACGGACTCGCCTGACCACCATCCACCAGCGATGCTCCGCAGTTAACGCAGAATTTGGATCCATCCGGAATCTCACTTCCACAATTCGTACAAAACATTTTTCTCCCTCCCTTTTTTCGATAACTGTTCTATCGGGATATAATGCAAAGCCTACTCTGCATCTTATGCTCATATTATCGCACGCATTTCCGTACGGTCAACGACTTTCTTGCCTTTTTCTTTCCTTATTCTTTATAAATCGCTTTTTTATTCAGCGGTTCTGTGTTATGATATTTTCGCTTTTTTTATAACTCAGTGGAGGATATCCCCCACTGAGTTATAAGCTCCGCAAGGATGCACAGGGATTCGGATTGGAAACATGTCAGCACAGCTGCCACCGAATCCCGCGCCAAATCTCGCAGGAGCGAGATTTGAAATACATCAGAAAAAACAATATTTCAGGAGGCTTTAAGATGGATAAAGCAGAATACAAAGAGTTTTATACGAGCGTTTACCGCCACTCTCTTGCCCATATTCTGGCAAAAGCAGTGATGGAGATCTTCGGAAAAGAGAACGTCCAGATCGCAATCGGTCCGCAGATCGCCGACGGTTTTTATTATGATTTCCTCTTACCGCGAAATCTGAACAACGACGATTTCCCGGTGATCGAAGATAAGATGCGCGAGATCATGAAGCGCAAGGAAGATTGGACCTGCAAGGAAATGTCCAAGGAAGAGGCGCTGGAAGTGTTCAAAGATCAGAAGTTCAAAGTTGAGCTGATCAACGACCTTCCGGAAGATGAGAAACTGACCGTTTACTTCACCGGTGACGATTTCGCAGATCTTTGCCGCGGACCTCACGTATCCAATTCCCAGGAACTTCTCGCTGCTTCTTACCAGATCAAGTCGGTTTCCGGCGCATACTGGAGAGGCGACGAGCACAGAGACCAGCTGCAGAGAATCTATGTTTACGCTTTTGAGAACAAGAAAGATCTGAGCGAACATCTCAAACTGATCAAGGAAGCGCAGGAGCGCGACCACAAGAAACTGGGACCGGCTCTGGATCTGTTCATGTTTGATGAGACCGCTCCGGGTATGCCGTACTGGCTGCCGCGTGGCTGGAGATTATACAATGCTCTGCTTGAGTACTGGCGTTCCGTTCACGAGGAGCACGACTATCAGGAAATTTCCGCGCCGATCATCAACAACAAACAGCTTTGGGTGACCTCCGGACACTGGGGCCATTACCGTGACAATATGTTCCTGATCCCGGGTACCGAAGAAGATGAAAACGGAAATCCGGTCATGAACATTGAAAGCACTTCGACCTATGCGGCGAAGCCGATGAACTGCCCGAACGCGATCAACGTTTACCGTCGTTCCGCACGTTCCTATCGTGAGCTTCCGTTCCGCGTCAGCCAGGTCGACGTGGTTCACAGAAAAGAAAAATCCGGCGAGCTGAACGGGCTCTTCCGTGTACAGGCATTCCGCCAGGATGATGCTCATATTTTCGTAACAGAAGATCAGATCGCTTCTGAGATTCAGGATATCATGAACATCGCAGATGAGATCTACGGCATCTTCGGTCTGAGCTGCGGCGTTGAGCTTTCCACCCGTCCGGACGATTTCATGGGCGATATCGAAGTCTGGAACAGCGCTGAAAAAGCACTGAAAGATATTCTGGACAACCAGTATGGCGAAGGCGGTTATGAGATCAACGAAGGAGACGGTGCTTTCTATGGTCCGAAGATCGACCTGCAGATGCGCGACAGCCTTGGCCGTCAGTGGCAGATGGGTACGATTCAGCTCGACTTCCAGCTTCCGCTGAACTTCGATCTGAAATATGTTGCCGAAGACGGAAGCCACAGACGTCCGGTCATGATCCACCGTGCGATCTTCGGTTCCATGGAGCGTTTCATCGGTATCCTGATTGAAAACTTCAAGGGCCTGTTCCCATTCTGGGTTTCCCCGTATCAGGTAGGCATCGTTCCGATCCGTCCGGAGCACAACGAGTATGCGGAGGAAGTTCTGAAAGAGCTTCGCAAGGCAGGCATCCGCGCTGAGATCGATACCTCCAACCGCAACATGAAGGATAAGATCAAAGGCTTCCATGCATTCCATGATCCGTTTATCCTGATCCTCGGAAACAAAGAGATCGAAGAGCGCACCGTTTCCATCACGGCACGCGGCAACAAGAAGTTCAACGACATCCCGCTTGCAGACTTTATCGAATTCTGCAAGAAGCTCTGCCGCGAGCATACGTTAGAACTTCCGGATGCGATCACGCTGGACTGATTTCGAGGTTCTCCTGATCAGGCGTTTAACTCCGTTCGATCATCTTAAATCTTTTGTGAATCAAAACCGGCCGGTGCATTTGCACCGGCCGTTGTTTTTGCCTTTTTGGAAGGATTCTTTCCTTCTTCTTATTCCAGGAGCTCCGGTGATAACCGGCTTCCTGATCTGCTCGTTTTCGTTCAATCAGCTGAATTTCAGATCCGATACGCTTCTGGTATCTTCTTCCGGAGGCGCTTCGACATACGTGATCAGCTCATCAACTTCTTTTTCATCAAAGCAGCGATAAAGATCCAGGCAGTCATCACGAATAAATTCCTCTTCCACACCGTTATGCATCAACGCCTGAATGGAGTAATAATAGCCGTTGATATTAAAGAGTGCGATTGGTTTGTTATGCTGTTTCAGCTGCTTCAGGGTAAGCACCTGGAAAAATTCATCATAGGTTCCAATGCCGCCCGGCGTAACAATAAACGCGTCTGCATTCTCTTCCATGATCTGCTTCCGGGCTCCCATATCACGTGTATAGATCGTGTTATCCGAATTATCGTACAGCGCCTCGATCTTCTGTTCTTTAAAGAAAAGCGGAACAACGCCGCACACCCGGCTGCCGCCCTGTTTAAAACCTCTGGCTGCGGCACCCATCAGTCCGGACCCGCCGGCTCCGAAGATCAGTGTATGTCCTCTTTTTCCAAGTTCTTCACATAAGTTTTCTACGATTTCAATATAGCGAGAATCAATCTGGCTGCTTGCAGCACCGTATACGCATATATTCATAGGACGTCCTCCGTTTCCATAGTTTTTAATTCAGATCTCGTTCCGGCAGGATTTGGCACGGGATGTCTCCCGCTGAATTTGATTCTATTTACCCACCGCCTGCAGAGGCGAGACTGAGTTATACCTTATTGTAGCATTTGAGCGCCTGTTTCTCCACAGAAAGATTTTGCATATAATCTTTGCAGATTTTCTTTTCTGTTTTGCAGGTTGGATGATTTGGTTCAGACCCTTAGGCGTTTTTCCCTTTCCTCCGTTTTCCAAGCAGGAACGGCGCGAAGCGGTTGATCGCACCGGAAAGCAGTGCCGAAAGGAGCAAGGTTCCGGTCACTGTGAGGATCCATTTCAAGGTGTTGTCCTCGAACAGACTGCTGCCGTACCCCGCGAAGCGCAGAAGCTCCATCATCAATGGGATGAAAACGGTGTTCTGGAACCCATAGGTCACGAGCGAATTGCGCCCGAAGAATTCCAGCAGGCGGCTCTTTCTGATCAGGTCAGCGAAAAGGATGCACATCAGGCAGCCTGCCGCCGCCGCGATCAGATAAAATGCCGGATTTCCGATATAGTCATAGAACAGGTTGACCTGCTCTCCGTTTTTGTAATTCAGGCAGGTAAACAGGATATTTACCGCAAGCATGACCGGGAAGAGCCACGCCGGCAGTTTCCTTTCCTTTTCATATAGTAAGATGCGATAAAGATGTCCGGCGGCGAGGAATGCAAGTCCTGCCGGAAGCAGATCAACGCTCCAGATAAAGCCGCAGGCAAAGGTCGAAATCCAATACTGCAGCGCGATCCCGCAAAGGATCATCAGCAGATAGCAGTACCATCTTTTCCGGAAAAGTTTCACAGCGAAATAAAAGAGGATCTCACCGAGGAACAAAGCGTATAAAAACCAGAAGGAATAATAGTAGTCATGGACGCGGTAGCCGAGCAGTAAACTCAGCAGGAGTTTGCCGGGCTCGAGGGCGATCCGGTAGTCTGCTCCCGCGCCGGATGCAGTCCCGATGATCCAGGAAATGAGAACCTGCAAAAGTCTTGCAAGGATGCCAAGCGAAAGGATCGGCAGCAGCAGTCCTTTTACGCGGGCGAAAAACAGGTCTTTGAATTTTGGATATCTTTCAATAGAAAATAAAATGCCGGAACAGACAAAGAACAACGGAACATGGAACGTGTAGATCCATGCCCGGAGTGCGGTCGGCGTGTACGGTATGTGCCCGATGACAACGAGCACCGTCGCAATCCCGCGCAGAATATCGATGGAAGCATCTCTTGTCCGGCTAACTGTTTTCATGATTTTTTATTTTACATGACACAGCAACCGAGTCAAGCGCGGCCGTTTATTTGCCGCCGGGAGCTGTTTATTTGATGCCGGGAGCGTCGCTTCATAATTAATGGGAGAACATTTTAACCCCGGGGACGGTTCTTCCGGTGCGATTTTTCCCACACAGCAAGACCCCCTCGTTCTGTGACAATTCAAAAGTATCACAGTTCAGGGGATTCTATTTCTGTGTATAAAAAACGGCCGTTTTCGACCGCCTTTTTGCCCACACAGCAAGAGCCCCTCGTTCTGTGTATAAAATCATATGTCACAGTTTTCGGGGTCTCAATTCTGTGTATATAATCATGGCGTATATTACCGCTTCGGCAGACAGGGACGCGGTGCTCGCACGCCTCCCTGTCTGCGGTCAGCTTAAATACCCCCTCGAATTTACCAGATAAAATTCGATTTTAATGCTTCACCGTTATCGATCAGCAGGTTCTCGCCCGTCATGGATTTGTTGACGCAGGCGAGGAAATAAACCCACTCCGCCATTTCTTCCGGCTCTGACCAGCGGTGAAGAAGCGCCTCGTTAAGAACCGCCTCATACAGCTTTTCATCATCAAGGATGTGGCGGTTCAGATCCGTGATCACACCGCCCGGGCAAAGGCTGTTTGCGATTGCCCCGTACTCTGCCAAACGCAGCGCAACATTTTTCGTATAAGCGACCAGTCC
This sequence comes from uncultured Parasporobacterium sp., assembly GCA_964579345.1. Taxonomy (GTDB): domain Bacteria; phylum Bacillota; class Clostridia; order Lachnospirales; family Lachnospiraceae; genus RGIG5612. Next base: position 1,841 of record CAZOHB010000060.1, on the reverse strand, counting down.
GCCTTTCGAAGCCGCATAATGCGGAAACTCCGAACCGGTCAGACCGGAGGCCGATGCAATCTGGACGACCGCGCGGATCTTATCCTGGAACGCGTAATGCTCCGTAACTTCAACCACAGCCGTCAGGTTGATATCAATATCTTCCACGGACATTTTCTGTACGCCGGCACTGTTCACCAGCACCTCGACACCTTCAATCTCCGGATACGGCTTCTTGCAGATATCATGAATGATATGCGTATAGCCTTCCTGCGAGATCGTTGCCGGAGCAATATCCATCCCGACGACCTCGTGTCCATGTTCCAAAAACTTTTTGCAGATCGCAGAGCCGATTCCGCCGGACGCTCCCGTCACTAAGATTTTCATACTCTTCCGCCTTTTGCTTTGATATAGTCAATGTACTGCTTGCCGACCTCATTTTTCCTCCAGCGTTTTGCCACGCGGTATCCGATCGGCGAAAAGATAATTTCGCAGATCAGTTCGACCACAGCTCCGGTCAGCGCACACATGAGGCACTGGGTCAGCGACCATCCGAAGAAGTTGTGGGATACGATCAGTGCAAAGACCAGATTGTCCACAAACTGTGCAATAAAGGTCGATGCATAGGAACGGAACGCGAAAACTCCAAAGTTGTTCCTGCCTTTTGTCACCTTGCCGAGCAGCCAGTTCATCTCATTGTTCACGACCGCTGAAACAACAAACGCGACCGACGACCCGAGCAGCACATACCAGGTTCCCTTGAAGGTATTGTCCAGCGCAAGGTTGATAATGCTTTCGCTTCCTTCCACATAAGACTCGCCCCACATGCCCGGGATCACGCTTCCGATAAACAGCATCAGCGCCATGAACAGATTGACAACGAGAGCGATAACAGACAGCATCGTTGAGGCGCGCGGTCCGAAATGCTTGGTCACCATGTCCATCAGCAAAAAGACCAGCCAAGAAAAAATAATCCCGCAGTCAAGCGCCAGCCAGTCCATCGGAATGTTGATGCTCTTGTTGGCAAGAAGGTTCATTGCAACAATGGATAAAATAAAAAGAGCGGAGACAATCCCAGGGATGTTCCGTTCAAGCAGCACTGCCTCTTTCCAGAGGCTCTTAATTTTGCTCATTATAACAGACACTTCCTTGTTTTAATATTTTCGAAGGTGGTTGATCAAGGAGACACCTTCAAATCGCTGGTGTATTGTAATATGCTTTCTGCTTTTTGTAAAGAAAAACCACGATTTTGATTCGCGGTTTCTCATCTCATCTTTTCAACCTCGTCCTTTTTTTCGTACAGTATGCATCCGCCGACATGCGCGCCGGTCAGGATGCCGCTCTCCTGCAGCTGCTGGAAGAGCGGGGAATTGATTGCTTCTTTCAACGAAGTATCTTTGACATTGATATCCGAGTACGGTGAGAACGGGCAAGGTTCTGCTCCGCCGTGGGAATTAATATGGAAGAATTCGCGTCCTGCTGCCATGCATCCGCCCATCGCGAGCTCATCACCCGGGAAGGAAAGCATCACAACTTCCTCATAATCCGCGCGGAGTTCGTCCATCGTTTTGGTCATGTATTCACGCTCCGGATCTCCCGGTGCCAGATAGCGGCTTTCTTCCGTCGCCGGAACGAACTCGATATAGACGATCAGCTTGCAGCCTTTTTTGATCAGCTGATCGATAAACGCGCGCGATGTGACTACCCTGATATTTTCCGTCGTTACGGTGATCGACGCGCCGAAGATGAGGCCCTTGCTTTTGAATTTGTCCATGTTTTTGGACACCAGATCATAGATGCCTTCGCCGCGGCGGGCATCGGTAATTTCCTTATCCCCCTCGATGCTCATGACCGGGATCAGA
>CAZOHB010000059.1:0-14437 GCA_964579345.1 uncultured Parasporobacterium sp. | reverse complement strand
GCCGTGTATCATCATAGGCACCAGAAGAGCGAGCAGTTTGTGCAGGCGTTCTGTGCTCCTCATTCCGAGTATCGAAGCCTTCTTAGCATATGAGTAGAATACTCCCATGAAGACTCCGCAGAATGCGCCGGAAAGTCCCATGCCTCCGCATGCAACGGTCGCCCCGTCCGGAATCAGCTGTGCCGCTTCTTTCGCAGTAATGATCTTTGCCATAAATCCACTTCTCCTTTCTGAGATTTACTTTTCTTTAGTATAAAATCAGGATCGGTTTCTTTAAATTGTCCCAAGCTTCTATTTTTATGCATATTTTCCGCAGGTGTAGAAGTTTTCTTCTATTTTTACCCTTGAGCGCAATGACTTTATGTATTATGATGGTGATATCAGTACATGCAGACAGTCTAAGGAGGCGGCATATGGCAATCAGTCTGACAATGAAAGAGAGTTCCTATATTTCCCAGGTCATTTATCGTATCAACCTGTGCGATTCCTTTTCTGATCTTTCCCGGATCCTGCTTTCTCAGATCCGGACTCTGATTCCATTCAGTAAAGCGATGGCTTTAAAAGTCTCCGCTCATAACGACGAATTTGTTTACGAAGATCCCTACTTTACCGGTCCTGCGGGTGAAGACTTTGATGAATCCCGTTTCGTGGAAGGCAACTATCGCTCGATCTGGTGGGAATATATGGAAGCTCCCTGGAGCAGCGTCTTTCGTGCCACAGATTCCCGTGATGAAGAGGAATGGACGGGCTCTGCCCTTTACAGGGAAATCTACAAACCGCAAAAGCTTTATTATGCGCTTCAGGCAACCTTTGTCCATAACGACATCAAGCTGGGCATGATCGGTCTTTACCGCAGGCAGGAAGACGGGGATTTCACGGATAAGGAACTTTTCTTCTTAGAGCTCCTGAAAGTCCATATCGAGCTCAAGCTCTACCGCCTCGTTACACGCTACCGCGGTTTTAAAGTTGACCCGACCGCGCCAGGTTTTTCTGTTCCCAAGGCACTGATCAACGACTATTCCCTGACCCGCCGCGAAGAGGAGATTATCAATATGATGCTGAATGGCGCATCCGATGCTGTGATCATCGACGAGCTTTGCATCACAAGGTCCACCTTCGAAAAGCACATCCACAATATATACAAAAAGACCGGCACGAAAAACCGCGTCGGTCTGTTTGGAATCTTCAGGGGGTAAGCCCTTTTAGATTTATCTCTTATTAAAATGGAACAATTCCCTGAGGAGTAAGGATATCCGCAGAATCCGTAAAGTTCACGATCAGTGTTCCCTCTCTGTGTGTTCTCTCTTCCCAGAAGCCATCCACCGGTTTATCGAGTTCCACTCCTTCTTCTTCGATCATTTTCTTACGGATCAGTTTCGGATCGATGTCGCGGATTCTGGTTCCTTCGCGGACTGCGATCTCTGCTGCAAGCGCGGCAGCCTGTCCTGTTCCCATAGACGGAGCGATCACACGTACGCCGCCGCAGGAATCAAATTCTGCGGATACGCATCTTCCTGCAAGAAGAAGATTATCAACGCCCAAAGGAACCAGTGAGCGGAACGGGATCTCGCAGTAATCTCTCGGATTCGGTCTGCACTGCACACCGGCAGGCGTTCCGAAACGATGCATCTCATGTCCTTCAAATCGATCATCCTGTATCGTTACGGTCGGCTCTTCCGGCTCTACCATATGGATGTGGCGTTTGAATCCCTGCGTCGGGCTGGTCGGATGATGGGTATCGAAAAACTCCGGAAATCTTACAATGCCATCTTCAAACTTCCGTGCGCAGGCAATATCAGATGCTTTAAATACATACTCTCCGATGATACGTCTGGAATCTCTGACGCCGTGAAGGTTTCCGATTCCGGATACTTTGGCTTTTTCAAATCCCGGGATCCATTTATTAAAGAATTTTTCCAGGAACAGGATCTGCTGATGCTGTTCCACGATCTGCCGGGTCAGATCTTCAACGTCCGTATTTCGGTTATAGAAGCTGTGGCAGGTCATAACAGAAACATCAAGGGAGTCTTCCGGAAATCCCGGGATCGGATACATCAGAGCGGACGGAAATACAAAATACGGCAGGTCCCCTGCTTCAACGGCTTTTAATTCCAGCTCATGATACATTCCGTAACAATCAACCTTTCCGTTTTTCTGGATTTTCTTCTTTGCCCATTCTCTGTTTGCCGCCTGGAACGCAGCCCAGTTTACATTTGTAAATCGAAAAGCCAGCGTGGTTCCCATATTGAGTCCCATAAATTCCGGACTGCCCTCTTCATACGGAGCACCCGCTGCAGCAGCAACATCGCCGTCTCCGGTTGCATCGATATAAACCTTTGCAGAGATCTCCATCCTTCCGGATTTACTGTATGCGATCACGCTCTTAATATTCTTCCCATCTTCTTCCATGTTTACATCCACAACATGGGTGCCATAAAGAATACGACCGCCATGTTCATGGATCATGGTCTCTAATAATATCTTTGCTTTATCAGGGTCGAACAACGGAAGGTGCGGCCGCCACTGGCCGTATCCTTCTGCAATGCAGCGGTTGATCCATTCCAGACTCAGTCCTTCCACCTGCCCTGCGATTCCGGTAACATAATTGTTGGTCGCAAGTCCGCCAAGGGAAATACCGTATTCCAAAACGAGCACTTTTAAGCCTCTTCTTGCAGCAACGATTGCTGCAGCTGCTCCGGCGACACCACCTCCGCAAACAAGTACATCCGTATTAAATTTTCGTGCATCGTAATTGTTTACCATAGTTACTCCTTCCTATTATGAACTTAATGCCCGTCTGACAATGATCTATTTTTAATCATGTTACACTGTTTTGTTACACAAGGGTCAAGAGTACAAAATGACGAAAAACATCAGGATTCATTGTGGAATCTTCCGAAACTGCATTCGCTACGCGAGCGCTTTCTTCGCCAAATTGGCTTGGCTGCGCCAAGCGATTTCGCAAAGCGAAATCATTTACATTAAGCCAAGCGGCTGCTACCGCAGCCGTTTGGCGCAAACGATTATTCGCTACGTGCGCTATGCGCACTGCGCTCATGATCGTTTGTCGCCAAATCAATCGTCAAAAAAGCGGGAGCTCGCATAAATGCGCTCCCGCTTTCTTTCCTCTTGGCTTGGCTTGTTAGTCTATCACATCATTCCCATGCCGCCGCCCATTCCTGGTGCGCCTGCCGGCATTGCCGGTGCCGGCTCTTTGATGTCGGCTACAACTGCTTCGGTTGTAAGGAAGGTGGATGCTACGCTGGTTGCGTTCTGCAGTGCAGATCTTGTTACCTTTACAGGATCAAGGATTCCTGCATCTACCATCTTGACATATTTGCCATTCAGAGCATCGAAGCCTTCTCCGGCTTTGCTTTCTTTTACTTTGTTTACGATTACGCTGCCTTCAAGGCCTGCGTTCGTTGCGATGCAGTGAAGCGGAGCTTCCAGAGCTTTGATAACGATGTTAGCGCCGGTCTTCTCATCACCTTCCAGATCAGCTGCCATCTTAACAACTGCTTTCTGTGCGTGGATGTATGCGCTTCCGCCGCCTGCGATGATGCCTTCTTCAACTGCTGCCTTAGTTGCTGCAAGAGCATCTTCCATACGAAGTTTCTTCTCTTTCATTTCTGTCTCAGTTGCAGCACCAACTTTGATAACAGCTACGCCGCCGGACAGTTTTGCAAGTCTCTCCTGCAGTTTTTCTCTGTCATAGTCAGAAGTTGTTGTTTCGATCTGGGATTTGATCAGAGCGATTCTTCCTGCGATGTCTTTCTTGCTGCCTGCACCGTCAACGATGATGGTGTTCTCTTTGTCAACTCTAACGCTCTTAGCACGTCCGAGCATCTGCATGTTTGCATCTTTCAGCTCTAAGCCGATCTCTTCAGAGATGACCTGGCCGCCTGTTAAGGTAGCGATATCTTTGAGCATTTCTTTTCTTCTGTCGCCATATCCCGGAGCCTTAACTGCTACAACGTTGAAGGTTCCGCGAAGTTTATTGACGATCAATGTTGTCAGAGCTTCGCCCTCGATATCCTCAGCGATGATTAACAGTTTGGAACCGGTCTTAACGATTTCTTCCAGTAACGGAAGGATCTCCTGGATTACAGAGATCTTCTTATCTGTGATCAGGATATATGCATCATCCAGATTTGCTTCCATCTTCTCAAGGTCTGTGCACATATAAGCGGAAATATATCCACGGTCAAACTGCATACCTTCAACAAGATCAAGCTCTGTCTGCATGGTCTTGGACTCTTCAATGGTGATAACGCCGTCGTTGGTAACTTTTTCCATTGCATCTGCAACCATCTCACCAACGCTGTCATCGCCTGCGGAAATAGCAGCTACACGAGCGATCTGCTCTTTTCCTTTTACCTTGCTGCTCATCTTTAACAGAGCTGCAACTGCTGCATCGCATGCTGCGCTCATACCCTTACGAAGGATGATCGGGTTTGCGCCTGCTGCAAGGTTTTTCTCACCTTCATCGATCATTGCCTGAGCGAGAACGGTTGCTGTTGTCGTTCCGTCTCCGGCTACATCGTTTGTCTTTGTTGCAACTTCACGAACGAGCTGTGCGCCCATGTTTTCGAACTGATCTTCGAATTCGATTTCTTTAGCGATCGTAACACCGTCGTTTGTGATCAACGGGCCGCCATACGGTTTTGAAAGGACAACGTTTCTTCCTTTCGGTCCTAACGTTACTTTAACTGTGTTTGCTAACTGATCAACGCCTCTTCCAAGAGCTTCTCTGGCTTCAGCGCCGTGCTTAATTTCTTTTGCCATTTTCTATACGCCTCCTGATTATTTCACAACTGCAAGAATGTCATCATGACGAACGATTACAAATTCCTCATCGTCAAGTTTTACATCGGTTCCTGCATATTTAGAATAAATAACAACATCATCAACTTTAACGGTCATTTTAACATCTTCCGTTCCCGGTCCGACTGCAACAACAACTGCCTGCTGCGGTTTTTCCTGTGCCTGGCCCGGTAAAACGATTCCGGATGCTGTTGTTTCTTCTGCTTCAAATTGTTTCAGAACAACTCTGTCTCCTAACGGAATTAATTTCATTTTATAGTCCTCCTTCGATTTTGTTAGCACTCAATTATCATGAGTGCTAAAAACTTTATGCTCATAATACCCCACAACTCTGAAATATGCAAGGTATATTTTTAAGAAAATTATGAAGATTGTGTGATATGCATGCAGATTGTTTAACGCCTTCAGCAAAAATCAGGGCCGGCTTTTCGCCGGCCCCTTTCAGGCTTTATTTTCTCTTAAGAAAGTCCGGAATCCGGATATCCTGCTCCGGCACCGTCTGTTTTGGCTGTCTCGGAACATTGAAGTTCAATCCCGGTTTCGCTGCCGTCTGTCTCGGCTGAGCACTTGCTGCAGGCTGTGCCGGCTGAGCTGCCGGATGCGGAGCTGCTGCCTGTGTCGGCTGAGCTGCCGGCTGCGGAGCTGCTGCTTCCTGCGCCTGCGGTCTTGCTGCTGCAGGCTGCTGCGGCTGACGAGCTGCGTTCTTGTTCGGGCCTACCATGCGGATCGAATTATCATTGATACCGGTTGCGATAACTGTAATCGTACAGGTATCTGCCGGCTCTTCTTCATAACGCGCACCGAAGATGATGTTTGCGCCATCGCCTGCAAGATCCTGAACATAAGAAGCTGCGTCGTTTGCTTCGATCAGGGAGATATCGCCGGCGATATTTACGATGACATGAGAAGCGCCACGGATCGTGGTCTCAAGCAGCGGAGAAGAAACTGCGTATTTAACAGCATCTTCCGCCTTGTCATCACCGGTTCCGGTACCGATACCGATATGAGCAACACCTTTATCCTGCATAACCGTACGGACATCGGCGAAGTCCAGGTTGATCAGAGCCGGGATATTGATCAGGTCTGTGATACCGCTGACTGCCTGCTGGAGAACTCCGTCTGCAGTCTTGAACGCGTCGGTGATGGAAGTTCTTCTGTCAACGATCTCGAGCAGTTTATCGTTCGGGATCACGATCAGAGTATCAACAACTTCTTTCAGGCGCTCAATACCTAAGATCGCATTGTTCATGCGGGCTTTGTTTTCAAATTTAAAAGGCTTCGTTACGATACCGACGGTAAGGATGTCCATGTCCTTTGCAACTTTTGCAATGACAGGAGTCGCACCGGTTCCGGTTCCGCCGCCCATACCGCAAGTAAGGAAGACCATGTCTGCTCCTGCAAGGGCTTTCTGGATCATCTCGATGCTCTCTTCCGCAGCCTTCTGGCCGATTTCAGGCTGTGCGCCTGCGCCAAGGCCTTTCGTGATTTTTTCACCGATCTGTATTGTAACGGGTGCTTTACATAATTGTAATGCCTGCTTATCTGTATTAACGCCGATGAATTCGACCAGCTGAACACCACCGTCAAGCATTCTGTTGACCGCGTTATTTCCTGCGCCGCCGACACCGACAACGACAATACGGGCACCTCTTACTGTTTCGCCATAATCAAATTCTGACATAAGAAAATTCCTCTCAATCTAATTAACTCAGTATATAATATCCTTATTCACTGGAAATTTCAACTTTAACTTTATTATGGAGACAAAATAATTATAGAAATACAATATCGCGGAAAGTAACTTTCCGCGTTCTATTTATTCTTTATCCGGTCTTAGTGAATACCCATGATTGTTGACACTGAGCTGCTGCATGTCCAGCGTTCCCGAAAGATCTTTCATATCTTCATAGAAATCCCGCAGATCGCGGATCTTTTCTTCCGTTTTATCATCCGCGCCAAGCAGGACGCGGACTTTATTGATATACATGGTAGCCTGTAGATCCGATGAGATATACACTTTATTCACGAAAACCGTATTACGGGTCAGTGAATCGATGACCTTGCGCGCATACTCATAGGTATGCGGATCGGTTGGTTCAAGCTCTTCACCGACAATGATTTTGGAAAACGAGATCCCGCTTACTTCAGGAATGTCCGCAGGCGGCTCATCCGTACTGCCGATCACGACACCATCAGCAGCTACGAGCATACAGGTATTGATATATTCCACATAGAATGCAGCCTTTTTCGGCGCAGCAGGTTCTTTTCTCCACGGAAATTTGATCACGCCGGTCAGAAAAAGAATGCACGCAGCGATCACGCAAACGGCTGCAGCAGAAATGATAATGATCACACTTTTTTTCATTGAAAGTAGATGACGCCTCTTTCTTTGTCTCTTCGATAATACTCTTTGCGCTTATCTTCCGGATTTTCCTGTTTCATTCTTCCGACCGCAAGCACAAGGCCGACCTCCGCAAGAAGGAACAGGACCGCAGTACCTCCGTAACTGATGAACGGCAAAGGAACACCGGTGTTTGGAATGAGATTGGATACAACGCCGATGTTGACAAAGGTCTGTACCGCGATATGGGTTGCAACACCCGCCACAACGCAGCGTCCGAAAATATCCGTTGTTTTATCATATATTTTTTTCATTCTCCAGATCAGCAGAACGACAAGCAGGATCAGGATGATTCCGCCAATGATCCCCAGTTCTTCACAGACAATGGAAAAGATCATATCATTCTGCGACTCCGGAACGAAGCCCATTTTCTGTGTACTCTTCCCGAGGCCTTTTCCAAAAATACCTCCGGAACCGATTGCATAAAGCGCCTGTGTTATCTGATATCCGATATCATCGGAATATTTTTCCAGATCCAGCCACGCTTCCACACGAACGCGCTTATTCGGTTTTAAAATGATAACACCGATAACACCGGCAAGCGCTACACCGATTGTGATCAGAATGTATCGAACCCTTGGGCAGGCAACAAGAAGCATCACGATTCCCATCGCAAAGATAATGATTGCCGTTCCAAGGTCATCTGTAATGAATAACGAAAGTACGCTGGCCACCAGACAGAACGAAAATGCGATGACATAGATCCGCCAGTCTTCCAGATATTTCATAAATTTGGAAATAAACAGAGCTGTCGCAAGAATCAGACCGATCTTCAAAATCTCTGTCGGCTGCATGGAGATGAACTTCAGATTCAGCCATCTTCGGGCACCAAGGTACTCTTCTCCCAAAGGAGAAAGAACAAGAAGTACCGCGCCAACACCCAGGATATAGATAGGAAACGCAACCTTTTTCCAGAAACCGACAGGAATAAAGGTAACTCCAAACATGACTCCAATTCCGAGAACCGTGGCAATGAGCTGCCTGCGGACATACCAGGAAGAGGTTCCGAATTTCAGCTGCGAATTATAAGAACTTGCACTGTACAGCATGATGAGCCCGAAGATCAAAAGGACAACAACAATAAGCACCAGCATCCAGTCGATGCCGCTGTTCAGGCTTTTTCTGATTTTCTTTGCAGTATTTCTTTTAGGGCTGTTCAATCTTCCAGTTCCCTTGCGTACTCTTTAAAGAGAGTTCCTCTCTGTTCATAACTCTTAAACTGATCCCAGCTTGCACATGCCGGAGAAAGCAGGACTGCGTCTCCGCTCTCGGCCATCTGTGCCGCTTTCTGCACGGCTTCTTTCAGATCCGCGCACATATGAAGATTTGTGAATCCGCATTTCAGTGCGGTTTCTCTGATCTTCTCCGCCGTCTGTCCGATCAGGATCATGTCGCGGATCTTTCCGTCAAACCCTTCGATCCAGTCCGTAAAATCGGCTCCTTTGTCATAACCGCCGGCGATCAGGATCGTCGGTTCATGCATCGCTTCCACGGCTTTCGAAGCTGCATCGGTATTGGTCCCTTTCGAATCGTTATAATAAGAGACCCCTTTCTTTGTACATACATATTCGATGCGGTGCTCCACTGCCTTGAAGTTCCGGACTGTTTCCACAATAACCGGAATGGAAATTCCCATCGCGATGGAGATGCCGCAGGCTGCCATCACATTTTCAATATTGTGATTGCCGAGCAGCTTCATGTCATAGCGGTTGATGATCTCATGCAGGCCTTCTTCATCCCGATAGCAGATCATATCCCCTTTCAGAAAGACGCCGTGTTCCAGCTCCGTCTTTCTGGAAAAATACAGCACCTTCGGCGTAAGATCCTGCGCCAGTTCTCTCAGATATTCGTCATCGTAATTGATCACACAGATCTCATCCGGACGCTGGTTTTTCGCGATCAGCATCTTGACTGCCGCATAATTTTCAAAGGTTCCGTGGCGGTCCAGATGATCTGGCGTCAGATTTAAAACTGCCGAAACTTCCGGATGGAACTCGTCGATAGACTCCAGCTGGAAGCTCGAGATCTCCGCAACGATCACACTGTTTTCCGTTGTATCATCCGCAGCTGCCGCAAAACTCTTTCCGATATTTCCGACGACAAATACTTCCGGAAATTCTGCCTGCATGATCTCTCCGGTAAGGGCAGTTGTCGTTGTCTTTCCATTCGTTCCGGTAATTGCGATCAGACGTCCTTTTGCGATCTCGTACGCGATCTCGACTTCTCCGAGAACCTTTACGCCTGCCTTTTTAGCCATTTCAATATCCGGAGCAAACGCAGAAATGCCCGGGCTTAATGCCAGAACATCCACTCCTGCAAGATCCTCTTCTTTCAGTTTTCCTGTGATCACACGGGCTTTTCCCGTAAGATCCAGCTCCGCAAGAAGGGCTTCCTTATCCAGTTTTTCATTTCCGTCATAAAGGATCAGGGATGCGTCATGTGCCTTCAGCAAAGAAGCAACGCCTTTTCCGCTGATTCCCATTCCATATATTAAAATCGTTTTTCCATTCAGATTCATACTTCTCTTCTCTCAGTCTTCTTTTTCGTAATATTCCCGATCACGGATGGATCAGGTAACCGGCACAGGCGATCAGTGCTCCGATGACCGTAACGATCGTAAAAGCAATCACGACTTTCACTTCACTCATCCCGCCCAGTTCAAAGTGATGGTGGATCGGTGCCATACGGAAGATCCTCTTTCCATGCGTCAGTTTAAAGTATCCCACCTGCAGGATCACTGATACGATTTCCAGCAGATAGATAAACGCAACAAAGATCAGAAAAACCGGCATCTTTCCAAGCATCGCCTCAGCGGCTACAAATCCGCCAAGTGCCAGAGATCCGGTGTCTCCCATAAAGATCTTTGCCGGATAATGGTTGTAGATCAGGAATGCCGCAAGCGCGCCAAGCATCGCAAGGCTGGCCGGATCCGGTGCTGTCTTTCCGAGGAACAGAACGGATGCGACCGTAAAGAACAATGCGATCACGATCGTAACAGAACTTGCAAGTCCGTCCAGTCCGTCTGTAAAGTTCGCGCCGTTAACGCAGCCCATTATGGCACAGAACGTCACGAAATACCACCATCCGTGCAAATTGCATTCTCCAAGGAACGGAATGATGGTGGTTGTTCCATGGCCGAGAACAAGGCTGCAGTAAAGCATCAGCGCGACCGTAAAAATAATCTGCAGAAGAAACTTCTGCCACGCTTTCAGACCCTCGCTCTGATGTTTTTTGATCTTCAGATAATCATCCAGAAAACCGATCAGACTGAAAAGGAAGACACATGCCATAACCGGCAGAGCTTCCGCGGAAAAAGGGATAAAGACTGCCGTTCCGACCAGCATGGCAAGAACGATGCAGATGCCTCCCATCGTCGGAATCCCGCTTTTTTTCAGGTGCGCTTCCGGACCGTCTTCCCGGACCTGCTGTCCGAATTTCAGTTTTTTCAGAATCGGTATAAAAACAGGAATCAGGATTATTCCCAGAATAAATCCGATAGCAAGTGCGATCAATGTCAGCCAGTTCATAGTTATCCCCATCTACGTTTATTTTTCAGCCTTTATCATCCGGCGAAATATTCATATACGACAGAACTTCCGTCATAATATTGGAAAAGCATTTGGACGCATAGCCGCTGACGTCACCGGTTGCAGGCTCATCGCATGCAACGTAGCAGACGACCTGCGGATTGTCATACGGCGCAAATCCGATAAAGGAAATGACGTACAGCTCTTCTTTCTTATCAAACTTCTGCGCAGTTCCGGTTTTGCCTGCGATCTTATATCCTTTGACAGCTGCCGGAATACCTGAGCCTTCCGTTACAACCGCGCGAAGACATTTTTTCAGGAAATCGCCGGAAGCCGACGAGATCGTCTGAGAGACGAGCACACGATCATATGATTTCAGAAGCTCGCCATCCGCATTATAAATTCCCTTGACCATATACGGACGGTACAGATAACCTCCGTTGATCAGAGAACAGAAGGCCGTGCTCATCTGCACCATCGTCAGGTTGAAGTTCTGACCGAAGCCGTTCGTCGCAAGGTCGAGTTCTGTCATGTTGTCCTCATTATAAAGCAGTCCTTCACAGCTCATCTCATTTGGAAGATCAATTCCGGTATACTGACCGAAACCGAACTTTCTCTGATATTTGCAGAACGTCTCTACACCGACTTTTCCTGCAATTGCCGCAACCGAGATATTACAGGAGTTTGCGATTACACCTACCGTATCCATGTGTCCGTGACCGTTTCTTTCGTAGCACCAGATCGTCTGCTGCCACGGCGTGCCTTCGAAGAAGACTCTGCTTCCGGAACAGTCATAGGTCGCATTTTTCTTGACCTTGTTCTCCTCGAGCGCCATCGCAAGCGTAAACGGTTTGAATGTAGATCCCGGCTCAAAACTTTGTGTAACACAGAAATTCTTCCAGACCTCACTCAGCGCATCCGTTGTTTCCTGATCGGTCATCGATTTGATCTGTTTCTTGGAATACGTATGTGAAAGATCTCGCGGATCATTCGGATCAAATCCCTGACTGTCTGCCATGGCGAGGATTTCACCGGTGTTCGGATCCTGAATAATGCAGGCGACTGTCTTTGCCTTTGTTTCTTTCTGTGTCGCCGCAATCTGTTTCTCCACGATCGCCTGGATATTGTAATCGATCGTGCTCTTGATCGTGTTGCCGTCTTCCGGATCTTTTCTTACCGTTTCGAGAACGTTGTTGCTGTTTACGAAGGAATACTCCATTCCATCGCTTCCGGTAAGCTGATCGTTGTACATCTGCTCCAGACCATATGCGCCCTGTCCGCCTTCGGTGAATCCGATCACGGAAGAAGCAAGCGTACTGTAGGTATAATTGCGTTTGAAGTTCTCTTCCAGCCAGACGCCGTTGATATTGATATTTTCTTCCTTCATCGCAAGAAAGCCTTCCACCTGAGCATAGGTCAGACTTTTCTTCAGTGTAATATAACTGCTGTCGGGATTTCCTGCAATCTTTTCCTTCACTTCAGATGCAGGGATTTCAAAACAGGATTCGACTGCTGCGGCAGTCGGCTCAAGATAGCGGTCCTCATTCGAAAGAATGACACGCGGATCGAGGATCAGATTATATACCTTGGTACTTGTGGCAAGCTGTACATTATTCCGGTCAATGATATCGCCGCGTTTGGCAGGCAGCGTTACGCTGGAAGTTTCTGACTGAGCAAGCGCTGCTTTGGAATATTTGCTTCCGTCAAAAGCAATGATCCAGATCAGACGGATCGCGAGAACTCCCATTAAAATAAAAAAGATGAGTGTCACGATGCCGAATCTGTTACCCATCCTTTTGTTCGCTCTGTTGTTGGATTTCTTCTGTTTCATAGGCATCTAATTATGAGAAACACCAACGTTATCTCGTTGGTATTTCAGCTAATTGTTTCAAATATTCAGAATCGGATGAGTCGTAGGTTCGGATCTGACCTGCAGAGCTTCGTACCATGCCGAGCTCTTCTGTCGCCACCTGAACGATGTGGTTCAGGTCCACACTGACGTTCATGTCGTATTCTTTGGAGTCGTTTTGGGAACGGAGTTCCTCCCACTCAGTTTCGAGTTTGGAGATCTCCGTGTTCAGATCGCTGTTCTTGACGATCATAGAGAGCATCACAACGCACAAAGCGACCAAAACAGCTACAGAAAAACCGATGCAAGAAAATCTGATTGCTTTCTTTTGTCTCTCGACCTTCCTGATAACCTGTTTTTGTCTCTCCGTTTTTTGCAGTGGCCGTCTTGGCCGTGTCATGCGGACAGTCTCGTAAACTTTAACCTTACGGACTGTATTTCCGTCGGCGAAAATTCTTTCCACACTATTCAGTTGATCAGTCTGTTTCATGTTTCTCATTTTCAGCCTTTTCAAACACTCTCAGCTTTGCACTCGTTGCTCTTTTATTTCTTGAACATTCCTCACTTGTAGGAATGACGGGCCTCTTCGTTAGCACGTGTCCCTTCGAGACTTTTCCGCATACACATACGGGGAAGTCCCGAGGGCACGTGCATGGTTCTTGATTTCTCCTGAAGGCTTCTTTTACGATCCGGTCTTCCAGGGAATGGAAGGTGATGATACAGAGCCTTCCGCCGGGATTTAAAAGATCGATCATCGTATCGATGGAATCTTTCAGGACATCCAGTTCCGAGTTGACCTCAATGCGGATCGCCTGGAAGGTTTTCTTTGCAAATCCCTTTTTCCCTTTTCGAACCTTTGCCGGTATCGCCTGCTCTACGATCTTTGCAAGCTGTCCGGTCGTTTCGATCGGTGCCTTCTCTCTTTCGTTAACAATGTGCTTTGCAATATTGGATGCGAAGTTTTCTTCGCCGTATATCCGTATGATCCTTGCAAGATCTTCCTTGCTGTAGGTATTTACTACTTCCTTTGCCGAAAGCGGTCTCTCTCTGTCCATTCTCATGTCCAGCGGAGCATCTTCCCTGTAAGTGAATCCGCGTTCCGGATTATCGATCTGGTAGGAAGAAACCCCAATGTCCAAGAGGATGCCATCCACCTTTTCGATGTTTAATTGTTTCAGTACGTCTTCTATATTTACGAAGTTATCTTTAACCAGGATCGCCTGATCTTTATACTGACTTAATCTTTGCGCCGCAGCCTCTAACGCTTCTGCGTCCTGATCGATCCCGATCAGTTTGCCGCTTGTAAGATGCTCAAGGATCCTCAGGGAATGTCCTGCACCGCCTAACGTTCCGTCTACATAAATCCCATCGGGTTTGATGTTCAGGTATTCGATCGTTTCTTCCGGCAGTACGGATTCGTGTTTAAATATCAAATCCCCAGTCTCCCATGCGCTCTGCAATTGCATCAGCGTCTTCTTCTTCGTAAGTAGCTTCCCATGCTTCCTTGTTCCAGATCTCGATTCTCGGACCGGTTCCGATCAGAACGACATCTTTCTCAAGATTTGCTGCCTGTCACAGGTTCTGCGGAATCAGGACTCTTCCCTGTTTGTCGATTTCCGGATTGTCCGCATTTGCCATAAAGTTTCTTACAAATTGACGGGTGTCTTTTTTGGTAACAGGCAGGCTGCGGAGTTTTTCATAGAATAAGTCCCACTCATCTGCAGGAAAAACCCACAAGCAGCCATCTAAACCTTTGGTGACAACGAAATTATCTCCGAGCATATTTCGGAATTTCGAAGGGACAATGACTCTGCCCTTTGCGTCTATGGTGTGGTT
>CAZOHB010000058.1:0-14461 GCA_964579345.1 uncultured Parasporobacterium sp. | reverse complement strand
TTATAGGTGTTTCTTGCCTTCGGGTTGATGATCAGCATACCGGCCGAAGCATTGATCCCGCGATTCAGCATGTCATAGATCTTGTTTTCCTTGATCGGACCGGAAGGCTCGGAGCCTTCGTTATAGATCACAGTGCAGTCACCGAGTCCTGCATTAAACATCCGGTAGAAGATATCCGGGTGTCCTGCCTCGGTAAATACGAGCACATGCTTATGAGATTCTACCGTCGGGATCAGGTTTTTATTTTTTCTCGTGATGTCCAGGATCTTAACTTTTTCCAGATCCACTTCGCAGTTATTGTTAAAATAGTTCAGCCAGTCCAGTATATGTGTGTTGGTAAAAAGATTGTCACTCATCGCTCTTTCTCCTCCTGCTGATTTCTTTTTTAGATGATATCACAAACCGCTCTTCTGTTGCAGTTGTTTTTTATATTCCGTAGGCGAACAGCCGAATTTTTTTCGGAAGGCAGTCAGGAAATTCCGGACATTGTTGTAGCCGACTTTCTCACTGATCTCATAGAGCCGGTACTCGGATGCGGAAAGGAGTTCCGCAGCAGCGTCCATGCGAACATTCGTCAGAAATGTTTTGCAGCTTTCGCCGGTTTCGTCCTTGAAAAGATGGCTGAAATAACCGGGGCTGACACATGCGATCTCCGCAAGTTTTTCCATCGTCAGATCCTCAAAATAGTTTTCCCGGATATAGGTCTTGATCTGTTCCACAACGGTTCTTCTGCCGATGCGGCTTGTGCGGAAGATCTCTGCAAGCAGCCGGTCATAATAATCATGAATGCAGGTTTTTACTTCTTCATAAGTCTTCGCGGCAAACACCTTTTCCTGCAAAGCATCCTGCATCTGATAAAAATCCACATCCAGAAAATTATAGCGATGCAGGCGGTAGGCCAGTTCTCCCGTAAAGTTCATGGCGCGCATGATCACAGCGCTCCGGTTTCCATAGTGGATCTTTCTGATCAGATCCATACAGCGGTCGATCTCATCGATCGCTTCCGGAGATTTCATCAGGATCAGTTTGAATGCCGTTTCGGAGTGCTTTTCAAAATCTTCAAAGGAGACGTCGATGTGGCGGCGGACTCTTTGGTACTCATAAAAATTGCCGGACTCGAAGAAATTCAGATCCATAACTTCCCGCGAAGTCACAAGCGATTCGTCGACATGCAGACTGTTTGCCGCAGGAAGACCAATCCCGCAAAGCAGTGAGATCCCGGTCTTTTCTGAGATCCTGCGAATCAGCGGACGGATCAGTTCATGGGAAAAATCCCCTCTGCGATCCAGCGGAATGCTGCAGAGGATGCGGATGCTGCGTTCGTTCCGGTCATATTCGCTTCCGAGTCTGCTGCGTTTGAACGCAGCTGCAACCGTGTCAAAGAAGGCCAGCTTTTCTGTGATCATGACAGAGTAGTCGGTGATCGATGGAAAGTGTGCATCTTCCGGGGCAGCAGCAATGCTGACTCCGACTGCAAAATGTGTCGAAAAGTCGATACGCCGGATTCGGTTTTTTGAAGTTTTCTTTGTAACCATCGTGATAATATCTTATTACATAGCCCGCAAAAAAGCATTAAAAAAAACACCCGCCGCAGATGCACGACGGGTGTTCGTTTCTTTTTCGATTATTTTACGGTGATCGTTACGCTCATCTCTGCAGAACCGTCTGCCGGAGCTAAAACGTTTTCGTAAATGGAAAGCTCTCCGCCTTCGGTGTTCTTATCAACACTTCCGCCTTTTGCTTCCATGGATACGATCTCGTAGCCTTCGCAAGGTGTTGCTGTGAAGTACAGTTTTCCGTCGATGTAATTCTGACGTTTTACTGTGAATGCATCCGAGTCAAAGCTGCCGTCTTCTTTTACTGCAAGCAGTGTATAAGCAACGTTTCCGTAGGTCTGGCCTGCGTCAACAACGCCGTTGTCCGGGATTTCTACTTCTGTCGTATCAACGGAGATCGTGACATTGCCGTTCTTGTATTCGCCGCTCTCGTAAGCTTTGCCTTCTACGCAAAGTGCTTTCGTATAAATCGTAACCGGCTTCTCTGCATCAACGTCGGTCATCGCATCGATGGTAAGAGAGTTGATATATCCGTCTCCGGTCACGTTCCACTTGGAGTTGGTCAGGGTCACATTGATCAGGTTGTTCATCATCGGAGCAGGCGTATGTTTGAAACGTCCGATCATTTTCGCATCGGTACCCATGCCGCCTTTTTCTGCTGCGTAATTGCAGTGGTCATATTCCTTCGATCCCATGAACGCATTGAGGACGGTTCCGTTCGGTACAACGGTTCCTTCCAGATCAACGTGGATCGCCTGTGTGGAGGAGATCTTTCCTGTCAGGTCTGCGTTTTCCAGCGTTACGTTCAGCGCCTGTCTGTAATTATAGATGCTGTTGTAAATATTTCCCTTGTAGGAGCCGTTTTTGAACGTTGCGGATGAATCTGCAACGGAGCTTCTGGTCAGGACAGCCTCTTCCGGTGTGTCACAGATCGTATAGGTTGTGATTCCCGGGTTGCCTGCATCGTCAGACTCGATCAGCTCTGCAAGGATACCATCCTCATCTCTTGTGGAAGTTCCGCTGAAGTTGATCTTGCAGTTATCAACAACGATGTTGCTGAATCCCGTATTTGCAGCACCGGATTTCATCTGGATCAGTGCGTCAACGGTATCGATCGTGGTATTGCTGAAATCAAAGGTGCCGCCGCCGGTCTGCTGGGTCATGAAAGCGGTATGTCCGGACTGCAGATAGGAGTCGATATAGGTGGATCCGGAACGGCCGGAACCCATGACCTGTACATAATCCGGTGCATAGAATTCTACATTTTTAAACAGGTTGTGGATACCGGAGTCTGCATAGGTAACATATCCGGAACCGCCGACGGTGAAGCCGTATTTCACGCCGTTTACTTCTTTGGTTGCGGTATATTCTTTTCCTTCCTGCGCAACTTCAAGGGTTCCGATTCCGCCAAGCGTGTTTTCTGCTTCCAGAGCATAGGTTCCGCAGATATCGTAAGCGGTACCTGAGTCAACGGAGAGTGCGCCCCAGCCGGTGGAAACAACGATACAGTCTTTGAATTTGCCCTGGCCGTCTGCCATAACGTTCAGAGAACGGATCGTGCCTTCCATACCAAGCGCGAACGGAACACGTTTCATCATGCCCGGAGTCAGGTTTGCAAACTCGTCATAGGTGTCAGGCGTTTCTTTGGAATAAATAACAGAATCTTTGACATTGACGATCGCTCCGTTGTCAACGTAAAGCGCGCAGCGGATCGCACCTTCATTTTCCATGTAGGAATCTTTGATCTCAACTTCAGATTTGTTGTCTGCCATGATGGATGCGCCCCAGCCTGCAAGGTCATCGCCGCCATCGCCGTATGCGAAGAACTTCGAATCTTTAATATTGAATTTGGAGCCGTTATCGATCAGTATTCCGTTGAAATGCGTACCGAGCGCTTTCATGGTAACGCCTGAAACGCCGCTCTCATCGATGGTTCCGTCTGTAAAGATCTGCTTTACAGATGCGTCATCGACGATCTTTCCGCCGTCTACGAGAAGACCCTGACGGAAATAGTAGGTTGCTTTTTCTTCTTCTTTTGCGCCGATCCACGGAGCTGCGCTCGGGCCGCCGGTGCGGGTGACCTTAACCGGAACGATCTCAAAGCTTTCCTGCACTTCATAAGCTTTTCCTGCAACAAGATCTCTCTGTGCGTTGTCAACGACAAGAACAAGAACCTGTCCCTCTCCTGCCTGCATCGTTTTTTCTTCGCCGTCCACTTTATAGACCGCTTCCGTTACGGTCGATGCGATCGCCGTCGTTGTGTAATCGTTAATGACCTGAGTACTGATGATTTCTAACTTTTTCATAAAAACCTCCGTGAATAATCATTTACTAACCTTCAAAACTGATTGTATTATTACACAGAGAACCCACACAGAAAATGATAAAAAATGATAATAAGATGATAAAATTTGATAAAGTAGAAATTCCGTAATTTTAAAGTATATTTAAGTAATCATATTTATGATATGATAAACCATACGAAAAAGCAGAGAGGGAAGAACTATGAAACTGTTATTTGCGGAAGACGAAAAATCATTATCCAGAGCTGTCAGCACGATTCTGGAAAAAAATAATTACTCCGTTGATGCCGTTTATGACGGACAGGATGCGCTGGACTATCTTGAGACCGGCGATTACGACGCGGCGATCTTAGATATCATGATGCCGAAAATGGACGGGATCACGGTACTGAAAAAGATCCGTGCGGAAGGGATACAGATCCCGGTGATCATGCTTACCGCAAAATCAGAGATCGATGATAAAGTGTTAGGGCTGGACAGCGGTGCGAATGATTATCTGACGAAACCGTTTGATACGAAGGAGCTCCTTGCGCGTCTTCGCGCGATCACACGACCGGTCAATATGACGGATTCCACGCTGCGTCTTGGAAACCTTACGCTGGACCGTGCGACATTTGAACTGTCTACGGATTCCGGAAGCCTGCGTCTTGCAGGAAAAGAATTCCAGATGATGGAGATGCTTCTTGCCGGCAAAGGGCAGCTCGTTTCCACAGAGCGGTTTATGGAGCACATCTGGGGTTATGAGACCGATGTGGAAGTCAATGTTGTCTGGGTATATATTTCTTATTTACGGAAAAAACTGGAGAAGCTGAACGCGAACATAAAGATCAAAGCGTCCAGAAATCTCGGCTACTACTTAGAGGAAGAAGCATGATCAGAAAACTTCGTTTGAAATTTATTGTTCTGTCTATGGTGGCGCTCTTCGTGCTGCTTGCGGTCGTCGTCGCCGGCATGAACATCATCAACTACCGGGAGGTCGTAAAGGATTCCGAAGATACGCTGACCTATCTGGCAAAACATAAAGGCTCGTTCCCGGAAATGATGGGACCGGGCGGCCATGGGGACGGATTCTTTCCGGGTATGAATGATGGCAGAAATCCGGATGGTGAAACCGGCGTGGATGGTGAAACCGGCACGAGCGATGGAAATACCGCGGATACAGGAAATACTGCGGATACAGGGAATACCGAGGATACCGAAAACAGCACGACCGGCGGAACCGGCACGAACGATACGGCAAACGCGGGCGGACGCGAGCGAAGAGACGGGATGCCTTCCGGAATGTCTCCGGAAACCCCTTATGAATCCCGGTTTTTCTCGGTATTGCTTTCGGAAGATGGTGAAGTGATTCATACAGATATTGCGCGGATCGCTTCCGTAGACGAGGCAAAAGCGGAAGAGTATGCGGCCCGGATTCTGGCAGAAGGCAAGGACAAAGGATTTGTAGAAGACTATCTGTTTATGAAGTCAGCGGAAGAGGAAGGAACCCGTATCATCTTCCTGGACTGCGGCAGAAAGCTTGCTTCCGTCCGGAAATTCCTTCTGATCAGTCTGATCGTTGCGGCGGTGGGATATGCGCTCTTTTTCTTCGTGATCTTCTTCTTCTCCAAACGGATCACGAAACCGGTGGCGGAAAGCTATGAAAAACAGAAGCGCTTTATCACAGATGCCGGTCATGAGATCAAGACACCGCTCGCGATCATCAAAGCAGACGCGGATGTTTTAGAGATGGACTATGAAAATAACGAATGGATCGAAGATATTCAGAATCAGACGAAGCGGCTGACCTCGCTGACGAACGACCTTGTTTCACTAGCAAGAATGGAAGAGGTTGGGAAAAACCTTCCGATGCAGGAGTTCTCCCTGTCAGAAACCGTTTTGGAGGAAGCTTCCGCTTATGAGATGCTCGCGGAGGCCAAAGGAAAGAAACTGGCGATCGAAGTACAGCCGGATCTGCGGATGACCGGAGACGAAAAGAATATCCGCAGACTCGTAAATATATTAATGGACAATGCGATGAAGTATTCGCCCGAAGGGTGTGAAGTCTCCTGCACCCTGAAAAAGAGCGGACGACAGCTTCGCCTTTCGGTGGTCAACCCGACAGAGGAGAAGGTAAGCGAAGAAAACCTGAATCTTTTGTTCGATCGTTTCTTCCGTCTGGACTCTTCCAGAAACTCCGAGACAGGAGGACACGGCATCGGGCTTTCGATGGCAAAGGCGATCACAGAAGCGCATGGCGGAAAGATATCCGCCAAATCCGCTGACGGGAAATCACTGAATATGGAAGTCGTACTCCCCGGATAATGGGGAGTGCGGCTCTTTTCGCATTCGGACAGCAGGTACGGAAGACAGACGGAAACGGACAGGACAGAGAAGAATGAAACGGGGATTAAACGGAAATCAGATTAAACTTATTGCAATCATTGCCATGACGATCGACCATGTGACCTGGATGATCTGGCCGGGGTACGATACCCACTGGTGGGTCCTCCTGCTTCATATCATCGGGCGGCTGACGGCACCGATCATGTGGTTCTTTGTTGCCGAAGGGTATCACCACACGCGGGATCTGAAAAAATATATCCTGCGTCTGTTTCTCTTTGCCGTGATCTCGCACTTTGCCTATGATTTCGCGCTGAACATTCCGTTTGTTCCGTTCACGACAGGAATCTTTAATCAGACCGGCGTGATCTGGGCGCTGCTTTGCGGACTGCTGATCCTTGTCGTCACAGACTCGCCGTCCCTTCCGGGCTGGGGAAAGATCCTTCTGATCATCGGACTTTGCATCCTCAGTTTTCCGGCGGACTGGAGCTGTATTGCAGCCCTCGGAGTCTTCGCGATCGGATCAAACCGCGGCAACTTTAAGAAGCAGATGTTCTGGATGATGGCATTTGTTTTCATGTACGCGGTCGTTTACTTTTTCTTTATCGATAAGGTCTATGCGGTACTGCAGCTATTTACCGCGCTTTCGATCCCGATCCTGCGTTTATACAATGGAGAACGGGGAAAATGGAAAGGCATGAAATGGTTCTTCTACATTTACTATCCGGCCCATCTCATCCTGTGCGGCATCCTGCGGATCCTGCTCTGGGGCGGGGACCTGAGTATCATGATCGGAAGTAAATAAAGCTCCGGACGAATCCGGAGCTTTCAGAAATCAGGGTTTCAGCCGGCAGAGCAGAGCGCTCTGCCAGTATTCTTATCTTGACATATCAATTTCCGGCAGCGGCTCGGTGCAATACCAGAGCCAGTTATCTTCGACGGTTGCCGGGACATTTAAGCGTGCGCTGTCATCCAGAAGAAGAACATCCTGCAGCTGGAAAATGACCCAAGGCGCCGGGCAGGATAACAGTTCTTTCAGCGTCTCTTCTGCCATTCTGCGTGCCTCCTGCGGGATCTCCTCCTTATCGGCACCGTTTTCAGACAGACAGGATTCATACCATCCGACCAGCGTCTGGTTGTCGTGTGTGCCGGAGTAAAAGACGCGGCTTTTGATCTTCTGCGGATCCATTCCGCGCATTTCCTCTGCGCTGAACTGCCAGATATTCATGCCCGGAAAACCGGTCAGTTTCAGCAGGTTAAAGACATCGCTGTCGAGAAGTCCGAGATCTTCGGCGATGACCGGAAGAATCTTTTCCTCCTCGCCCACTCCGGATAAGCGCTCTTTTAATCTTGTAAAGAACGGCATGCCCGGACCGTGATGCCAGGAACCTTCGACTGGCATATGTCCTTCCGGAATCGCAAAGTATTCGGAAAAACTGCGGAAGTGATCCAGACGGATATAATCAAAACACTGCAGCGCAAGGCGGAATCTCTGATACCACAATTCGTAGTCGTCGCGGCGCATCGCATCCCAGTTATACAGCGGATTGGACCAGTACTGTCCGGTCTCGGAAAAGTAATCCGGGGGAACGCCGCCGACATTTAACAGCTTTCCGTTTTTATCCAGCTGGAAGCATTCCGGATGTGCCTTCAGATCCGCGCTGTTCGGAGCCGCGTAAATCGGAAGGTCACCGATCAGGGAGATTCCCGTGCTGTTTGCATATTTCTTCAAAGCCCGAAGCTGGGCAAAGAAGACATACTGGTCATGTTTTATGAGCCGGACAGCCTCTTCCTTCAGAAGGTCCGGATGTTTCGAAACAAAATCCAGATAATCGCTTTCGATCACATAAGATGCCCAGTCATCCAGCCAGTAGCTGTTTTCCTTGCAGAACGCCTCGAAACCACTGTCGTCCGGAAGTTCGTCCGGATCGATATATCTGGTTTCACCTGCAAAAACACAGGGACTGAAATACGGGGAATTTCCCGCACCGACCGGGCAGACCGGCAACAGCTGCCAGAGTTTAAAGCCGCTGTTTGACAGCCAGTCAACAAATGCGCGTCCGCGTTTTCCGAGGGCTCCGTGGAAATGGAGAGCGCCGGCAGGAACGGACTGTGCCGTTTCTGCTTCCGGAAGAGAGCTGAGGTGGCATAAAATGCCGGATGCTTTCGGCAGCTCCAGCTGCGCCGGGCGCTCCTCCTTCAGAAGAATGATCATCGAGGAGAGCGGATCGACCGCAGCTTCCAGGGAGGTTTCCGTTAACGAAACTTCCTCGGATCTTAAAAGTTCAAGTCCGTAGACAAAATGTTTATCTTTATAGTTACTGCTGAACAGTGTCTTGAACGGCTCGGAAAAATATTTTTTATCAAAGGTCGGATTCACGATCGTGAGGATCGTCTCCGTTTCATTGGAACGGATGATGAACAGACATCCGTCTTTGGAATGAATCTCAAAGGAGCCGTCTTTCAGCGCTGTATGACCGCTGTAGATCAGGCCGAGCATCCGGTAGTGATAAAGGAGATCCTGGTCTTCCCGCTTCCAGGGATAGGTTCTGCGGTTGTCCGGGTCTTTGCTTCCCTGCATACCGGCCTCGTCGCCGTAATAAATACAGGGAACACCGGGCATCACATACTGAAGAGCGGAAAGCATCTTCAGCCGGGCGCGGGCCATTTTATACTGGTCGCCATCCATGTAAAGCGCAGCTCCCCGTGGCATAAACGTGCCGTCTCCGCGGTAATGATCGCCCTCTGCCGGGGTATACTGTCCGAGCACGGAAAGGATGCGCTCACAGTCATGGCCACCAATCAGATTCAGGCAGCTGTAGTAAGCCTGCGGCGGATAGTTTTCCTGCAGACTTTTCATCTTCCTGCAGAACATCTCCGCGCTCTCTTTTCCGAGACAAAAGTCGATCGCATTGTCACGGAGCGGATAATTCATCGTTCCGTCGAGCTCATCGCCTTCAAAGTAACTGCGGGGCAGGCCGTAGCTGTATTTGTTGCTGGCGTCTTCCCAGACCTCTCCGATCAGGAGATTGTCGGGATCAGCCTCTTTGAGTGTGTCGTGAATGTTCCGGATAAAGGAATCCGGAAGTTCGTCCGCTACATCCAGACGGAATCCGGAGGCGCCGAGCTTCAGCCAGCTTTCCAGAACACCGCCCGGTCCGTTGATAAAGATGTCGTAGGAGGGATCGGTTTCTTCCACATTCGGAAGGTCTGTAACGCCCCACCAGCATTCATAGCCTGGCGCTTCGTCCCGGAAGCGGTACCAGCTGCGGTATTTGGAATTCTTATGATTAAAAGCACCGCCGCTCTTATAGTTTTCGTATTTGTCGAAATAGATACTGTCCGCGCCGGTGTGGCTGAACACGCCGTCGAGGATGATCCGGATCCCGTTTTCGAGGCATTCCTGTGCAAGCTGCCGGAAGCCTTCGTTATCACCGAGAAGCGGGTCCGCCTGCAGATAATCCGCCGTGTCATACCGGTGGTTGGAGGCGGCCTTAAAGATCGGGTTCAGGTAAAGCGCTGTAACACCCAGGGATTTCAGATAAGGGATCTTCTCCCGGATGCCCCGGAAGGTTCCGCCGTAAAACTGCCAGTCAGTGACATTCCCTTCCGCGTCCTTGCGGTAGCTTGGGATCTGATACCAGTCCTCTTCAAAAAAGCGCGCTGCGCCTTTCCAGCCTTCCGGAAGAAGAGCGGCCTCTTTGCGTTCCTCGTAGTCTTCGCCTCTTGCGAAACGGTCCGGAAAGATCTGATAGACCAAGGCATTTTTATACCAGGACGGACTTTCAAACTCGTTATAAACCGTGATCTGGAAGGACGGCGGCTGCATCCCTTCGTAGACAGTGCCTTCTCCGCCTAAAGATTCCGGATTATTTCCGTAACAGATGATCCGGTCTCCGTAATTCACGACAAAAAAGTACCAGAGAACACAAGGTTCCTCCGGTACCTGAATATCTGCAGAGAACAGGGCAGCGGACTGGTGCATGGTAACCATGGTCTCACCTTTGCCTTCCCGCCACAGCCGGACGGATGCTCCGTGAGCTCCCGGTGCATAAAGATTCAGAGTCACTGTCTGGGAGCAGGTCACGGCACCGAACGGATTCCGGTATCTGATGTTTTGTGAATCGTGACAAATCTGCATCATATAGTACTCCTTGCAGAATATTTTTTTTATATAACGCAGTGGAGGAGATCCTTCACTGCGTTATCGTTATACCAGTGAGCTGTAAAGCTTGCGGTATTCTTTTGCGGACGCTTTCCAGGAAAAGTCCTCATTCATAGCCTTTTTCTGCATCGCCGTCCAGCGTTTCTTATGGTTATAGAAAACATCCAGCGCACAGTCGACTGCGTAAAGCATATCCTGTGCATTAAATGTCTGGAAGGAAAATCCGTTTTCCGGATTTACGGTATCTTTTAAGCCACCGGTCTCGCGGACCAGAGGCAGGGTTCCGTAACGCATCGCGATCATCTGCGTCAGACCGCAGGGCTCAAAACGGGAAGGAACCAGCATGACATCCGCGCCAGCGTACATGCGGTGGGAAAGTCCGTTGTCAAACCGGATGTTCGCGGAGAATTTCTGCGGATCGATGCCTGCGTAATAGGAAAACGAATGTTCATACTCCTCGTCACCGACTCCGAGAACAGCCAGCTGCATCCGGCGGTTCTGAAACTCCGGAAGCAGATAGTTGACCAGATCCAGTCCCTTTTGTTCTGTCAGGCGGCTGATGATCACAAAGAGAGGAATGTCTTTGCTGACTTCGAGTCCCAGCTCTTCCTGCAGACGAAGCTTGTTCTCAGCCTTCTTTGACAGGCTGTCGACATCGTAGCTGACCGGAATCTCTTTGTCTTTCGCCGGATTCCAGACTTTATAGTCGATTCCGTTCAGGATTCCGGCAAGAGAACCCCGGCGCTTATTAAACAGCCAGTCCAGACCCTCGCCGTAATACGGCATGCAGATCTCTTCCGCGTAGGTCGGGCTGACGGTTGTGATCTCGTCACAGTAGATCGCAGCGCCCTGCAGATAGTTTGCAGTGTGCGGATCGCTCAGCAGCTGTGAAGCCGCAGGGGTATCCGAGAGTCCGCAGATATCGCCGATCACGAAATCCGAATACATGCCCTGGAATTTCAGGTTGTGGATCGTAAAGACGGTCTTGATATCACGAAATTCCGGGATGCCCAGATAATGTTCCTTTAAAAAGACAGGAACCAGGGCCGTATGCCAGTCGTTGCAGTGAATGATGTCCGGAATAAAGCCGTCCAGATGGAGGATGCATTCCAATACCGCTTTGGAGAAGAATGCAACCCGCTCTCCGTCATCAAATTCGCCATAGATCTGATCCCGCTTAAAGTAATATTCGTTATCCAGGAAATAAAACCAGATGCCCTTATGCTTCATGCGGAACAGTCCGCAGTACTGGCTTCGCCAGCCGAGCGGAACAGAAAAGGTGGTAACAAATTCCATCTTCTGCTGATATTTTTCAGGGATCGCCGAAAGCTTCGGCAGTACGACCCGGACATCATATGCAGTGGAAGCAACCGAAGAGGGCAGGGAACCTGCCACATCTCCGAGTCCTCCGGTCTTTACAAAAGGTTCTGCTTCAAAAGCAGTAAATAATACTTTTATCAAACGATCTGTCCTTTCTGTGCAAAGTAAGGCACTTTTTCCGTTCCTTCAATATGTGCATTTTCCATGACCTGCACCCGCTTATCACTGATGAAATTATTCAGTACAGCGCCGGAACCGACATTGCAGTGCTGCATCAGGACGGAGTTTTTCACGACCGCTCCTTTGTGGATATGGGAGCTTCGGAAGATCACGCTGTTTTCCACTTCGCCTTCAATGACACAGCCTGCAGCGATCAGGGAATTTTTTACCTTCGCAGACGGCGTATAGAATGTCGGGGCTCTGTCCTGTACGTTCGTGTAGATCTGACGGTCAGGATCAAAGAGAGCCATACGGTTCTCCGGCTCCAGCAGGGAAAGGTTTGCCTTTAAGTAATCGCTCATGGTCTCAATGCTGAGGACCGTTCCGTCGAAGATGTATTTCTCTTCGTGGGTATCGCCCAGATGTTCGGCAATGATCGTTTTGAGTCCCATGAAATCAAGATTGCTGAACCAGGTCGCGATATCGATGAGGAACGAACGGTTCATAACGACGCAGTCCAGCGGCACTTCCTTGCCATCGATCTTTCCGTATCCGACGGTCAGGTCCGCACCGGTTTTTTCGTGCTGTTTGATCATCGGACGAAGATCCATGTTAAAGATCTTGTTCACGCCGCTGAGAACGACATAATCCGCATTGTCATAATCAATGAACCGGAAGTTCATGATAATGTCGCGGAGCAGGAATTTATCTGTATTGTTGCGTTTTCCGTAAACACTTCCCGGAAGCATAAAGAGCGAATTTGTTTTACGCCCGAACCCCCAGGCTTTACCGGTACCGACATGGTCGATCAGGGACCGGTTGTTAAACGGGATAATGATTCCGACACTGCTGATGCCGGCATTTTTCATATTGGAAAGCGGAAAGTCGATCAGACGGTAGCGGCTGCCGAAAGGAAGTGCCGCCAGAGCCCGTTCCTTGACGCATTTGTCAATATCTTCCGCGATATAATTTGCTGAAATAATACCAATTGTTTTTTTCATAATTCTCACCTCGCCCACTCGCTTGCAGCACTGACAACAATGATCTTTCCATCCGGATCTTCGATCACGGAACCGTCTTTTACGGAAACGTTCTCGTTTACGATCGCTTTTGTGATCTTGCAGTTCTTGCCGATGTGAACGTTCGGAAGAAGGACAGAGTCCTTGATCTTCGAACCGCTTTCAACGACAACGGCAGAAGCCAGAGAAGAGTGTGTTACGCTTCCTTCGACCACACAGCCGTTGCTGATCATTGAGGTCTTAACCTTTGCTTTCTTTCCAATATAGTGAGCCGGGTAGAGGTTGGAGTTCGAGAAGATCTGGGTTCCTTCCGTAAACATCATTGAGCCGATCTCTTCGCTGATCATCTCCATCTGCGCTTCATAATAGCTGTCGATGGTTCCGACATCTTTCCAGTATCCGGAGAAATAGTACGGGAACAGACGCATGCCTTCCTTCATCAGTCCCGGGATAATGTTTTTACCGAAATCGTGATCGGAGTCTTCGACTTCGCTGTCCTCGATCAGAGCCTTTCGGAGTACCGGCCATTTGAAAATATAAATACCCATGGAAGCCAGTGTGCTGTCCGGTTTTTTCGGCTTTTCCGAGAATTTATAGATCCGACCTTCTTCGTTGACGGACATGATACCGAAACGGCTTGCCTCTTCGAGCGGCACGTCGTATACGGAGATCGTAAGATCCGCATCATTTGCGATATGCTGTGCCAGCATATCCGCATAATCCATTTTGTACAGATGGTCGCCGGACAGGATCAGAACATGCTCCGGCGTATACTGATCAATAAAGTCAATATTCCGGAAGATCGCATCCGCGGTTCCTGCGTACCAGCTGCCGCCCGTCTCCGTCGCATACGGCGGAAGGATATGAACGCCGCCGTCGGTAGAATCCAGATCCCAGGGCTCGCCGGTTCCGATATAGTGGTTCAGGACCAGCGGCTTGTACTGCGTTAAAACACCAACCGTATCGATTGAGGAATTGACACAGTTCGAAAGACTGAAATCAATGATACGGTACTTACCGGCAAAGGAAACTGCCGGTTTGGCAATGTTCTTTGTCAATGCTCCAAGACGGCTTCCCTGTCCGCCTGCAAGGAGCATGGCAACACATTTTTTCCCAGACATAAAACAACACCTCCAATATTATTATCTATGGGTTACATGCCAGATCTCATCCGCATACTCCCGGATCGTACGGTCGCTGGAGAAAAATGCGGATCCCGCGATATTGGACAGAGACATCGCACCCCATTTTGCTTCGTCTCTGTAGATCTTATCTAAATTTTCAAAAGCTTTGATATAGGCATCAAAGTCTTTCAATACAAAGTATTCGTCTCCCCGGACAAGCAGGTCGTCGTAGATACCCCAGAAGCCGACGGACTGTCCGTGCGCATCTTTCAGGGTTCCGTCTACCAGCTGAGATGTAATTCTCTTCAGCCGGAGATCTGCTTCTACCGTTTCCTGGGAGTTGTATCCGCCGTGCAGCGTATAGTTTGCCGTTTCCTCGGCAGTCAGGCCGAAGATCTCGATATTCTCTTTTCCGACCTGCTCGAGGATCTCCACATTTGCGCCATCGAGCGTTCCGAGGGTGATCGCACCGTTCATCATGAACTTCATGTTT
>CAZOHB010000057.1:4353-14894 GCA_964579345.1 uncultured Parasporobacterium sp. | reverse complement strand
GAGGCGGAGTAGAAATCATCAGCCATGGAAAAGAAACCACATTCTGTTATTAAGAATATCATTGCGGTTTTGATCGCCTGCATCATTGTTGCAGGCGCAGTCTTCTGTGTGCTCAATTACGACCGGATCTTTGCGCAGGCAGAGCCGGAGGCGGACGCGGAAATTTCCGAGGCCGTTTCCTATATCACAAAACTGGAAGGTACCGACACAAAGCCGATCGAAGACCAGATCTTTAAAGAGGACCATTTTATCCCGATTGAAAAACTGGAAAAGCAGTTCAGGAAAAACCCGGAAACGATCTGGAAAACGCTGAAGGAGTACGACACCCTGATCATGGGCGATTCCCGCGCACAGTGCTTTTTGCTCTACGATTACATGGACCAGCAGCACTGCCTTGTCGAATCCAGTACGACGATCTACAAGATCAAAGATTATATAAAGGAAGTAAAAGAACGCAAACCACGCGTCATCGTAATTTCCTATGGTATCAATGACACCGGTCTTTATCATGATTACGGCGTGGAAAAATACACAAAGGATTTCGCCGATATGATCGACGATCTGAAGAAGGCGGATCCGGGCGTGAAGGTTTATGTGAACTCGATCCTTCCGTGCCTGGAGTCGGAGTACGACCGGGCGCCGAACTGGATGGTGATTCCGGACTGGAACAAATATATCAAGAAATATTGTAAAGAACACGACATCGGCTACATCGACGCAACGGAAGTCTGCAACCAGCACCGCGACCTTTACATCTCGGACGGCGTGCATTTTGAGTCGGACTTTTATCCGTATTGGGGCGCAGTAATCGCCGCGACGATCGTAAGCGACTACTCGATGGAGCCGGAAGATTAATGAGCGGTATCACGGTTTTGAAACCCGACATGAATAAGTAGAAAATGGAAGCCGGCAGCTTGCGAAAACGATGCGCCGGCGGAGTAACAATGACAGATAGAGAGTTTGACGAAAACTTCATAGAGGCGATAGACGAGGCGGCTGAAGAGACTGTCGTGGCTGATGCTGAGCTTGAAGCCAAGACAACCAAAACAGCCGAAGCTGCACCGGAATGCGAGCCGGTTGCGAAGGCAGCCCACGCTAAGCTGCAGCCTTCTGCGGACGCCACCCAGAACATCTTCTTCAGCATCCTCCGCTTTTTATTGGTGGCGATTCTGGTCAGCGCGATCGTGCTTACGATCTTTATGCGCAACACGGAATCCAATGCACCGGCGGAGCAGGTGTTCAGCGCTGTCGCCGCGTCCGTTAAAACGGACAAGATGAAAGAAAGCACTGACCGCTATTTTAAAAAGTACTACGGTCTGAACGCGGCAGATTATGAGGCGGTTCTCTTCTACGCGCCGATCTCAAACATGGACGCCGAAGAGCTGCTTGTCGTAAAGCTCAAAGATCCGGCGCAGGCGGAAGCTTTGCAGGACGCGATCCTGAAACGGCAGTCCGACAAGGAACAGAGTTTTGAAGGCTACGCGCCGGAGCAATACGCTCTTGCGCAGAAATATATTTTAGATGTACAAGGCAACTACGTTTTATTTGTAATTGATGAAAATGGCGCGGCCATCGACGCCGCGTTCGCGAACAGTTTGAAATGATCTTCAGCAGCTTATTTTTCATTTGCATATTTCTTCCCGTCACGCTGATCCTCTATTACGTGGTTCCGCGCAAGGCGAAGAACCTGATCCTGCTCATTATGAGTCTGGTCTTTTACGCATGGGGCGAGCCGGTTTATGTGCTGCTGATGATGTTCAGCATTGTCTACAACTACCTCGCCGCGCGCAGCATCGCGTTCTACCGCGAAACCAACCGGCGGTTCCTGAAAAACCTGTTTTTCATTTTCTGTCTGATCATTAACCTCGGGCTTTTATGCTTTTTTAAATACTACGGGTTCGCGATCGGCAATATCAACGCACTGCTGCATATTTCAATCCCGATCCGCGAGCTTGCCCTTCCGATCGGTATCTCCTTCTACACGTTCCAGACGCTGTCTTATGTCATCGACGTATATAAGGGCAATGTCAAAGTGCAGAAAAATATCATCAACTTCGGTGCTTACATCTCCATGTTCCCGCAGCTGATCGCCGGCCCGATCGTCCGTTACGCGGACATCGAGACGCAGCTTGAGGACCGTGTGATTTCTTTTGATAAATTCGCGGAAGGCACGGCATGGTTCATCGTCGGTCTCGGCAAAAAAGTTCTGCTGGCCAACAACATCGGCATGCTCTACGACGCAGTCTTTGCGACTGCTGCTCCGGACCGCGCGGTGCTTACAACCTGGCTCGGCGTGATTGCCTTCACCTTCCAGATCTACTTCGACTTTTCCGGCTACTCCGACATGGCGGTCGGTCTCGGAAAGATGCTGGGCTTCGAATTTGTCCAGAACTTCAACTACCCGTACATTTCAAAAAGTGCAACGGAATTCTGGCGCCGCTGGCACATTTCGCTCGGCACCTGGTTCCGCGAGTACGTTTATATTCCGATGGGCGGCAACCGCGTCTCCCCGATCAAGCACATCCGCAACATCCTCGTGGTCTGGATCCTGACCGGATTCTGGCACGGTGCGGCGTGGTGCTTCGTGTTCTGGGGCATTTACTACGCGATCCTGCTGCTTCTGGAAAAATATGTTTATGGCAAGGCGCTGAAAAAGGCAGGGCCGGTCGTCAGCCACATTTACACGATCCTGATCTTCGTGCTCGGCTGGCTGATCTTCTGCTCGCCGTCGGTTCCGGATCTGATCGCGAACTTCTCCTCGATGTTCGGGATCCTGCATACGCCATTCATCGACGCCGCCTGCCTGTATTATCTGCGGACCAACGCGGTGCTGCTGATCGTCTGCATCCTGTGCTCGACTCCGCTGATCATGAATTTGTTTACAAAGATCGCCTCCCGCAAAGGAGCCGGTTTCAAGATTATTTCCACGGTCTGCTATGCGGCAGTTTTCCTGCTGTCCATCGCTTACCTGGTCAATGCAACATATAACCCGTTCCTGTATTTCAGGTTCTAAAGGAGCAACGCTTGGACAAGCAAAAAGGTGTATTTAAATATGTATTTCTGGTCTTTGCAGTCGTGATCGTGATCGCGGATCTGTGCCTTGTTTTCATGCACGGAAAATCATTTTCCGACAACGAGAACCGCATGCTGCAGGGCTTTCCGGAAGTTTCGGAACGATCGGTGTTTTCCGGGCGGATGATGTCCGAGGCGGAAGACTTTGTTGCCGACCAGTTCTTCCTTCGTGACGAGTGGATCTCTTTAAAACTTGACATCGACAAGTTCCTCGGCAGAAAAGAATCCAACGGCGTTTATCTCGGAAAAGACGGCTATCTTCTCGAAAAAGCGGTCACCCCGAACTTTGACGATCTGGACAAAAACCTGAATGCGATCTGCAGTTTTGCAAAGAAGCACGAGAAACTGAAGATGGTGATGAGTGTTGTTCCGAACGCCGTCTGCGTCTGCGACGGACTGCTTCCGGACGGCGCGCCGAACCGCGATCAGAAAGAAGACCTCGCTTATATCGAATCCAAAGTATCGGACAGTTTAAATTATGTGGATGTTACAGACGCTTTGAAGACCCACAACAGCGAGCCGCTTTATTACAGGAGCGACCACCACTGGACGAGCCTCGGCGCGAAGTATGCGTTTGATGCGCTTGCAGCGCCGCTCGGAATCGAAAAGCCAATTGAAGAATACGACGTCATGAAAGTGACCGAGGATTTCTCCGGCACAATGGCCTCCACCAGCGGTGATTTTTCCGTCAAGGATGAGATTGAAATCTATGTGCCGAAGACGCCGAAGGAGTTCGGCTATGTCGTGGAGTTCGGCGATATCCAGAAAAAAAGCGCCACGATCTACAACAGCGAGGCACTTTCTTCGAAAAACAAATATGAAGTATTCATGGGCGGTAACTATTCCTACGTCAGCATCCGCACGACAGCGCAGTCCAAGAAAAATCTGCTGCTGTTCAAGGATTCGTATGCGAACACGTTTCTGCAGTTCCTTCTACCCTATTACCGCAACATCGTCATCATCGACCCGCGCTACTACAGCGACGACTGTGAGAAGCTGATCGACGAGCGCGAGATCACGGATGTTTTATTCCTCTACAACATGAACACGTTCGCGTTGGACAATTCCCTCGCCGGCGTGTTGGAAGATTAATTCAGAAAAAACTCTTGTCCTCTGTGACCGTTGTTATTTGTTCCGCTTCCGTATCGCCTGTTTTTCTAATGCTTTGTTCTCAATTTTTTTGGCCGGCGCAATTCGAAAAATTTTCCTGATGAAAATTTTTTTCACTGCGCCTAAATGCTCCCCGGACTTGTGGTCCGTCGCATTTGCCTGCAAAAATTGTTCTCAAAGCCCAAGAAAAACAACGGCTCACTCCAAGTCACAAATAACAATCAGTCACAGAGGACAAAATATATCGTAACGATTCAATTCTTTCACTTACGTAGGCGAGGAATTCTTTCCCTGAGTTACCTGATATGCCCGTCACCGTGAATGATGTATTTGTAAGTATTCATCTCGCGAAGTCCCATCGGGCCGCGTGCATGCAGCTTCTGCGTCGAGATACCGATCTCGCATCCTAAGCCAAACTCACCGCCGTCCGTAAATCTGGTCGAAGCATTCACATAAACAGAGGAGCTGTCTACCAGTCTTGTGAACAGGTCCGCAGCCGCCTCATCTTCCGTGACGATCGCATCGCTGTGACCGGTGGAATGCGCGCGGATGTGCGCAACAGCTTCCTCCACAGAGTCCACGCATTTCACTGCAAGAATATAATCCAGAAACTCTGTATCAAAATCTTTTTCGCCTGCCGGAACACCTTCGATGATGCCTGCCGCAAACTCATCCAGCCGCAGCTCCACAGGGATCTGTCCGTCGGCTTCCCGGTCATCGACCAGCGCTTTCCGGATCATCGGCAGAAATTCCACCGCAATCTTTTTATTGACCACCAGAACCTCTTCCGCGTTGCAGACGCTCGGGCGGCTCGTCTTCGCGTTGATCACGATATTGACCGCTTTCTGCAGATCCGCTTTCTCATCGACATAAACGTGACAGATGCCGGTTCCCGTCTCGATGCATGGAACCGTCGCATTTTTCACGCACGCCTGAATCAGGCCCGCGCCGCCGCGCGGAATCAGCAGGTCGATATATTCCGGCGAAGTCATAAGCTCTGTCGCACTTTCGCGGGAGGTATCGTCTACGAGATTCACTGCATTCTCATTCAGACCCACGCTGCGAACGCCGTCTTTCAGCGCCTCCATGATTGCATGTGCCGTGCGGTATGCCTCTTTGCCTCCTCGCAGCACGCAGGCATTGCCGCTCTTAAAGGTCAGCGCAGCCGCGTCCGCCGTTACATTCGGACGGCTTTCATAAATAATCGCGATGACGCCCATCGGCGCGGATACTTTCTTGATCTTCAGCCCCGGCTGCGGCTCATTCTCCTCAAGCACGCGTCCCACCGGATCCGGCAGATCCACGACCTCGCGGATCCCTTTCGCCATCCCCGCGATCCGCTCTTCATTGATCATCAGGCGGTCCAGCATGACATTTGAGATGTTACCTCTTGCCGCTTCCATATCCTGATGGTTCGCTTCCAGAATCTGCGGCGCATGCGTAAACAGCGCGTCCGCCATCGCCGAAAGTGCCGCGTTCTTCTGCTCAGTTGTATACGATGCGACCTCCAGAGATGCTTCTTTCGCCGCTTTCATGATATCGATCGTTTTCATAATATTCTCCATTCCCTTAGTTTATCTTTCACACTTCTTAGTCTCGTCTGTCCGGTTCAGTTTGCTTTAAATTTGGTTCCTACCGCTTTGCCATCCATAATATCATACAGATTCTCCGGCTCGCTGCCATTCGCGATGATCATATCGATTCCTGCATTCATACAGATCTCTGCTGCCTGCAGCTTTGTCACCATACCGCCGGTTCCGAGAACCGTTCCCTTTCCACTCGCCAGCGCCTTGAGCTCATCGGTGATTTCCGTCACTTCCATGATCAGCTTCGCTTCCGGATTCTGTCTCGGATCCGCCGTATAAAGGCCTTCGATATCTGACAGCAGGATCAGGAGATCCGCACCGACCAGCCGCGCCACCAGCGCACCCAGCGTATCGTTGTCACCGATCACGATTTCTTCCGTTGCAACCGTATCGTTTTCGTTGATGATCGGCAGCGCTCCATACTCCAGCAAACGCGCAACCGTGTTCGAGAAGTTCTCCTTCCGCTTTTCGTTTTCCACATCCGTCGCCGCGATCAGGATCTGCGCAACCGTATGATGGTACTGGTCGAACAGTTTATCATATACATACATCAGCTCACACTGACCGACTGCCGCAGCCGCCTGTCTGCCGGGGACGTCCTCCGGCTTCGAGGACAGCCCGAGTTTTCCGACGCCCATACCGATCGCTCCGGAAGAAACGAGAATGATCTCATGTCCCGCGTTCTTAATATCGCTGATCACTTCGCATAGCTTCTCCACCCTGCGAATATTCAGATTCCCGGTCTTGTGCGTTAATGTACTTGTTCCGATCTTAATTACAATTTTCATGGTTGTTCCTTCCGATTAGTAATTCAGAAACAGCGCCTGCCGCGAACGCCCGCTCTCCTGCTGATAGAGCATTGCCAGCCGAAATACTTCTCCGTCGATGTATGTCACCTATAAACGTCCCGCTTTCCTACGCTGATTCATTAATGCAGTAAATATTTTATTATTTCTACTACATTTCTCCATGTTTTTCAAGTTTTACCGAGTATCTTACCCTTCTTGCAATCCTAAAAGTCCCGAAGAAGGCTTATCGAGATGTATCTGGGCAAAAAATCGACTTTGGTATATGTCCCTTCTCTTCCGTAACCCAAAAAATCAACTTTGGTATATGTGGTCTTCTACGCTCGCCATTCCTGTCTTAAATCATAGACAACACAACGTTGAATATCTCAAAAAAACATATACCAAAGCTGAAATTTTGCCCGGCCTCTTCATGCCTGGCAGATTCTATTCTTCCTCCATATATACCAAAGTTGAATTTTTGGGCGAGCTCGAGGACGGCATATATACCAAAGTCGGTTTTTTGGGCATGCTCGAGGACGGCATATATACCAAAGTCGTTTTTTTGGGCATGCTCGAGGACGGCATATATACCAAAGCCGTTTTTTGGGCATGCTTGATGAAAGCATATATGTCAAAGATATTTTTTATTATGCCAGTTGGAACAGCCTCGTAATGGGAGGCTGCTTTGGACGATCTTTAAACATAAGATCATGTACTACTTCCCATCTTTTCTCAAAATATTTTTCCATTCGATCCGGATATGACCGCATCCCTAAAGCCTCCCTGATTCCCATAAAAAGCGATTCTACAGCACGAAAATCAGCGATCTTTTCTGACGTTACACTAATCACTCGGTAGCCGGAAACAGATAATGCTGCAACTCGATTTTTATCTTTTTTTATTTGTCTGAGGGTACTGTGAGCCAAATCACTGTCATATTCCAAAACGACTTTTTGTTTTTCCCAAACCATATCGCAGCAGCAGGTGTCACGACCTAAGTAGTCTTTTCCAGCAGGCGATAAAGAGACTTCCCTGTTCATCTCAGGTAAGAGCAAACCGTATGCACCATAGTGAAAAGGCATACCCGCCAAAGTCGCGAGCTGCGACTCTACCGGTGAGTTGGAACAATCTGAGGCGTAGCGGATCGCCGCCTGAGCCTTATTTATACCTCTGATGTTTTTGATTTTTGATAAAAAATCCGATATCTCTTTTACAGTGACAATCTGATCTCTCCTTCGCTGTCCAAATTCTTCATGCTTATCCAGAACATAAATTGCGCACAAATCACATGCCAGCTTGACCAGTTCATGAAAAGACAGTTCATTTGCTGCCTGCAAAAAACACATGGCAGGAGAACTGACCAAAACATGGTCTGCAATTGGTATAAAACAGTGCTCCGGTATTTTTTCAGATAGCCTATGATATTGTATATTGTTTGTTGACATTCTGCAGATTGATTGAGGGACAGCGATATGGACAGGCAGCGAAAAATTCAATGCGTTAACAATTGTTGTAAGCCCCTTTCGACCAAGCAGTGCCTCTTCCCTCTCCGGCAGGCGGAACCGGTACGGAACTCCCTCATCTTTCAGCCAATACTCTAATGCTGACGGATATACGATTCTTGCATCCATGACAATTCCCCCTCTTTAAAAGCAAATTACATAATATAAAGAATAAGAAAACAGCTATTCTTTCTGTTGCCTCAATATGTAAAAGTAAAACTCAAATTATATAGAATGCGAAACAGACCGGCGGGTCCTAATGTTTACACAGGGACTCTCCGGCAGCGGAATCTTTTGTCTTCTTCTATCCCACGACCCGCGGGGCGTGGGACAATTCGCGGGGCGTGGGACAATTTCTTTTAAATTGTCACTCGAAAAATATTTGATCTTTGCAGATACAGAACGTTTAGAAAATCAGAATAACACCGGCCAACACCTCTTTCAAGGTTTACTTTTTTCCGGATTTTGTGATGTAAAAAAGCTGCCCGGTTCGGGCAGCTTTGCAGTTATGCGTATATTGAATTATTTCGTTTCTACTCTTTTTAGTACTCCACCGGCTCGTTCATCGGCAGGTCCAGGAGCTCCGGATTTGCGAGGAGTTTCTTCAGCAGGCGGATCGACTTGGAATAGTAATAGCCGTCTGCAAGACGCTCGTCAACGGTAATGCCGAGGTCGACAGTCTCTTTGATCACCGTCTGCTCGTTTTCATCGATCGATACCGTTTTCTTGATCTCGCCAATGATCACAAACAGGGAGCACGTGCCCCAGTTGGTGAGGTGGTGGTAGCCGCTCTTAAGCTTGATCGAGCCGAGATTCGATAATACGCAGGACGTATAATACGGATCTGTGCCGATCAGGACTTCCGGGCATTTTCCAATCTTGTCCAGGAAGCAGCAGAATTCGCAGAATGCTCTTGTCAGACGGCGCGGCATCCGGCTAACGATGTCCATGCTCTCCGAAGAACGGTCGATCTGATCGCTGCGGCTGACGCTGATCTGCTTGAACAGTTTTTCATGGATCGTTGTTCTGGTATCCTCATCCTCTGCGTGGATGATCGCGAGCGCTTCTGCACCTTCATCCGTAAAAAGCTTTTTCACGACGAAAGACGCGGAAACTTCATTTCTCTGATACATCAGTTTGTTCGCCACGAAGCGGTTCATCTTCGGACGAAGCGTCAGCGTCTTGATGACCGCCGTTACAATGATATGAAAGACGGTGTACGGAAAGACTTCCTCGTCCTGATTGATCTTGTCCAGATATGCACGGATCGGAGCAAGGTCGATCCGTTCGGAAATATAAGCTTCGTTGTCACAGCGGTTCGGGTAAAGAACCGGTGTGATCACGTGCATCGGATCCAGATCGCGGATCAGCTTTCCGTCTTTTCTGTCACCAAAACGGCGGCGTTCTTTTTTCTTTGCCATTGTTTCTGACCTCCCATTGGTCGGCTCCCGCTTCAAGCCCTAAGCAGAAGCAATTTTTAATATTATCTAACTTCGGTTCCCGCTTCCCCTGCGGGAGCAAGTATTCAAATCTCCTCACCGCCTATAAAGGCAGAGGTTATCTTCCACTGCGTGATAATTTTACTCTTCGTCCGGGTCGCGCTCAACTGCCTGGTAAGCCTTCTCGCGCTCTTCCTCCTCAAGCGCACGGTAAGCGACCTTACCGATCAGCGTCTTCGGCAGCTCCTCGCGGAACTCAATATCATACGGCATCGCATAACGAGCGAAGTTCTTCTTGCAGTATGCCATCAGCTTGAGCCAGGTGTCCTCGTTCGCCGGAACTCCCTCTTCCAGAACAACGAAAGCTTTGACTTTATGCATCCGGTAATCATCAGGCACGCCGATAACACAGCTCTGGTGGATCATCTTGTTCGCGTCCAGCACGTTCTCCATCTGAGCCGGATAAATATTGTAGCCCGAGCTTACGATCATACGTTTTGAACGGCCGCGGAAATATACGAAACCTTCGTTGTCCATAATGCCAAGGTCGCCGGTATAAAGCCAGCGCATGCCGTCTGCATGATAACGCAGCGTTTTCTCCGTCTCGACCGGATCATTGAAATATCCCTTCATGACCGTCGGGCCGGAAACAAGGATCTCGCCCTCTTCACCGTACGGCTGCTCGTCGCCGGTCTCCGGATTTACGATCTTGAAATAGGTATCCGGGAACGGAACGCCGATGCTTCCCTCTTTGTGAAGGGTCGGCGGTGTCAGGCAGCATGCACCTACAGTTTCCGTTGCGCCGTAGCCTTCTCTTACCTGGATCACAGCTCCGTGGTCCTCTAAGAATTCATCAAACTTTTTCTTCAGCGCGATCGACAGTGTATCGCCGCCGGAGAAGACACCCTTTAAGCAGGACAGATCTGCGTTTTTCATTTCCGGAAGACGGGTCAGTGCTTCATAAAGCGTCGGCACACCGGCAAGGAAATTGCATCTGTACCTTACGATCAGTTTTGCGTAGCTGGCCGCCGTAAAACGCGGAAC
>CAZOHB010000057.1:0-4343 GCA_964579345.1 uncultured Parasporobacterium sp. | reverse complement strand
CACTAATTATAGGGGAAATGGAGTGTCATCATAAGAAACCTAAGAGTAAAGGTGGGACAGATGAATATAAAAATCTTGTTTGGTTATGTACAGAAGCACATAAGCTAGTACACGCAACTAAAGAAGACACAATAAACAAATACTTGGAGAAACTAAACTTAGATGAAAAAGGTCTTAAAAGAATTAACAACCTAAGAAAGTCTACCTTACGATCAGTTTTGCGTAGCTGGCCGCCGTAAAACGCGGAACCAGAATACTTCTTCCGCCGTGCATCATCATGGAGTGGATGCAGACACTTAATCCGAAACCGTGGAAGATTGGCATCGCTGCGAGCATCCGGTCGCCAGGACGGAACATCTGGTTCACACCGACGATTTCTTTGCCGGATGCGTTGAAGTTCAGGTTCGTCAGCTCGATGCCTTTTGTTGTTCCTGTCGTTCCGCCGGAATACAGGATCACGGCCGTATCGTTCGGCTCTGTGTGCATCTCATACCGCCAGTGACAGCGTCTTCCAAGATTCAGGAACTCGCCCCACCAGAGGATCGGCGCGTCCTTCGGAATCGGCGGGATCTTTCTGCCTTCGGTCAGCATATACGGTCCGCGCAGTGCCAGCGGCAGTTCGTCCACAATGCGGGCAATGATCAGACTCTCCACTTCCGTGTTTTCGAGCACAGCCGCAAATTTTCCATAGAACTGATCCAGTGTCACAGCTACGCGGCTGCCGGAATTTTTCAGATAAAACTCCAGCTCTTTTTCCGCGGACAGCGGATGCACCATGTTGGCGATCGCGCCGATGCAGCTTAATGCATAAAATGCATAAATTGCCTGCGGGCAGTTCGGCATCGCGATCGTGACGCGGTCTCCCTTTCGCACGCCGCACATTTTAAACGATCTCGCGCAGCGCTGGATCTCGTGCAGCATTTTTTTATACGAGATATTTTTGCCCATAAAGGTCAGTGCGATATTGTCCGGATATTCGGACACTGTCTTTTTCACTGCCTCATAAAGAGTTCCCTGAAAATATTCCAGGTGGAAAGGCAAGTCTCCCATATGATCTTTCCAAGGTGCTTTTACTTTCATATTATCCATCTCAACCATTCTCTCTACTCAAACTAGCCTTTCCTGATGTTGTCTTGTTTACTTACTTTCTCTATCTTTTTTCAAATCTCGCCCCAGCGAGATTTGGCGGAGGATATCTTCCGCGGATTATTTGCCTTCTTCTGCTTCTAACTCGCGAACCGCTGCTTCGATCTTTTCTCTCTTCTCATCGACCTGGTCCGGAGCAGCCTTTTCCTCTTCCGTCTGAGCGGCGATCTTTGCCAGCTCTTCCTCCTCGAGCATACGGTATGCAACCTTTCCTACCAGTGTCTTCGGAAGATCCTGACGGAATTCGATATCATACGGCATCGCGTATTTAGCAACATGTTTCTTGCAGTAAGCCATCAGCTTCAGCCATGTGTCTTCATTTGCCGGATACTCCGGTTTCAGGACAACAAATGCTTTGACTTTCTGCATCTTGTAATCATCCGGGACACCGATGACGCAGCTCATATGAACCATCTTGTTTGCATCTAAGATGTTTTCCATCTGTGCCGGATAAATATTGTAGCCGGAGCTTACGATCATTCTCTTTGAACGGCCGCGGAAGTATACATAACCTTCCTCATCCATGATTCCGAGGTCTCCTGTGTAGACCCAGGTCAGGCCGTCGCTGTGGTGGCGCAGGGTCTTCGCGGTCTCTTCCGGATTGTCCATGTAGCATTTCATTGCAGTCGGACCAGCCAGAAGAATCTCGCCCTCTTCGCCGTACGGAAGTTCCTCATCGGTATCCGGTTTTACGATCTTGATGTAAGTATCCGGGAACGGAACGCCGATGCTGCCTTCTTTTGCTCTTGTCGGAGGAGTTAAGCAGCATGCTGTAACCGTTTCCGTTGTTCCATATCCTTCACGAACCTGAATGGTTGCATTATGGTCATATAAGAATTTATCGAATTTCTTCTTCAGCTCAATACTTAAAGAGTCACCGCCGGAGAAGACGCCCTTTAAGCAGGAAAGATCCGCTTTTTCCATTGTGGAAAGACGAAGCAGAGCTTCATAAAGAGTCGGCACGCCTGCGATAAAGTTGCATTTATATTTAGTGATCAGTTTCGCGTAGCTCTCTGCAGTAAAACGCGGAACTAAGATACAGCGTCCGCCGTTAAACAGCATGGAGTGGATGCAGACTCCAAGACCGAATCCGTGGAAGACCGGCATTGCAGCAAGCATCTTATCGCCCGGACGGAACATCTGGTTTACGCCGACGATCTGTGCAGCAAGTGCATTAAAGTTTTTATTGGTCAGTTCGATGCCCTTCGTCGTTCCTGTTGTTCCGCCGGAATACAGGATCGCTGCTGTCGCATCTGCGTCTTTATGAACTTCGTAATTCCAGAAGCATGCTTTTCCGATGTTCATGAATTCCTTCCAGCGAATGACCGGAGCATCCTTCGGGATCTTTGCGATCTTTCTTCCCTCTGTCAGCATATAGCCGGCTTTGAGCGGTTTGGAAAGTTCGTCTTTAATACTTGCAAGCACAACGTTTACAAGATTTGTATTCTGACGGATCGCTTCAAATTTTCCATAGAACTGATCCAGTGTGATAACCGTAATACTGTTGGATTCGTTGATATAGAATTCCAGCTCTTTTTCTGCGGAAAGCGGATGGACCATGTTTCCAATCGCGCCGATGCAGTTTAATGCATAGAATGCATAAATTGCCTGCGGGCAGTTCGGAAGTGCGATCGTTACGCGGTCGCCTTCTCTTA
Source organism: uncultured Parasporobacterium sp. (assembly GCA_964579345.1). Classification (GTDB taxonomy): domain Bacteria; phylum Bacillota; class Clostridia; order Lachnospirales; family Lachnospiraceae; genus RGIG5612. The sequence goes on along the minus strand of CAZOHB010000057.1, from coordinate 1,542 downwards.
CGCCAAGCGTTCTTAAGGACTTAGCGCAGCGCTGGATCTCAGAAAGCATTTTCCTGTATGTTGTGGAAGATCCCATAAAATCGAATGCTACATAATTCGGATACTCCTCTGCCGCTTTCTTTACGCCTTCATAAAGAGTGCCGTCAAAGTAATCCAGGTGGAACGGCAGTTCTCCCAAATAATCCTTCCATGGTGTTTTAGCTGTAATTGTCTCCATAGCTCTTTACCTTTCTCATTCCCGTGATGTATGAATAAAAAGTTACCTTATTAATAGTCGTCCAAAAATGTATACGCAACTAACGTATTTTACTCTATTACGCCCTATTTAGCAACCAATATCGGGAATCTGCCGGTACTCTTTTTTATGCAAAAAAACAGGGAGCGTTGCCGCTCCCTGCTGATTGAAAAGATTCAATTTTGTGTTTGTCTTAAGCTGCTGCCTTTTTCGCTGCTTTCTTTGCCTTCTTGTGCTCAGAGAAACGTTTCTGAGAGAAGACCTCGAAGTGGAGTTTCTTCTGCAGTGTTCCCATGATGCCGTCAGGCAGGAACAGAATAACAAGGATAGCAATTGCACCTAAGATGATGTTGGACCATCCAGGGAATTTTGCTAAGAACTCGCTTAAGATAACGTATACGATCGCTCCGAGGATCGGACCGGAAACCGTTCCGACACCACCTAAGATAACGATGAATACCATGGATACTGTCCAGCTGATATCGAATCCACTGTCCGGATAGATCGTTCCTTTGTTGATGAAGAATACAGCGCCTGCAAGAGCAGTAAAGAGAGCTGCGATAACATAAACAAGAAGTTTGGACTTGAAGATGTTAACACCAACAGCACTTGCTGCATCTGCATCATCTCTCATAGCGGTAAGTCCAAGACCGGTCTTTGTTCTAAGAAGAACATAAACTACGACCATGGCGATCACGCAGAGAGTTAAGGACATCAGATAAATCTCCGGAGTCTTCGGATATGGCTTTGCGCTGATGGACATACCACCACCCATGTTGACGTATTTCCAGCTCTTGAACCAGGTACAGATTGCTTCTGCAACTACCCAGGTTGCAATTGCGAAATACATACCTCTCATTCTAAACAGAATGAAGGAGAGGATCAGGGCCATGATGATAGCGATCACAGCACCTACCAGGATACCAAGCCAGAAGGACATTTTATATGTGGAGGTAAATACGGCAACCGTATAACCTGCCATACCGATGAATGCCTGCTGACCAAGGGAGGTCATGCCTGTAAAACCACTCAGTAAGTTCCACATTTCTCCTAAGGTGATGTAAAGGAATATCTTTAACAGATATCTCATGACGTTGCTGGAGAAAATTCCTGTGATTCCTAATACATAAAGCGCTACAACGATTACTGCGCAGATGATCAGCATCGGAATTCCGTCAGCCACTTTTATCGATTTATGTGCGGAGGCTAAGCTTTTGTTTTCTTCCATTTATTCTTCCTCCTTTCCTACTTACTGAACAGACCCTGCGGACGAACTGCAAGCATGATGATCAGAAGGATATATCCGA
>CAZOHB010000056.1:3407-14941 GCA_964579345.1 uncultured Parasporobacterium sp. | reverse complement strand
ACCCAGGAAGATTGAAACGACTGCAGGCGGATCTTCGTTTGCGCCGAGTCTGTGATCGTTGCCGGCGGTAGCAACAGCGATACGGAGAAGATCCAGATAATCATCAACGGCTTTGATCACTGCGCAGAGGAAGAGAAGAAACTGTGCGTTTTCATGCGGCGTATCTCCCGGAGAAAGAAGGTTGATTCCCGTGTCTGTTGCAATCGACCAGTTATTGTGCTTTCCGCTTCCGTTGACGCCGGCAAAAGGTTTTTCGTGAAGCAGGCAGACCAGACCATGTTTTTCTGCTACTTTCTGCATCAGCTCCATCGTCAGCTGGTTGTGATCCGTTGCGATGTTTGTTGTTGTATAGATCGGAGCAAGTTCATGTTGCGCCGGAGCGACTTCGTTATGTTCTGTTTTGGCCAGGATCCCGTGATCCCAGAGTTCTTTGTTCAGGTCATCCATATATGCCTGTACACGAGGCTTGATCACACCGAAATAATGATCATCCATCTGCTGTCCTTTCGGCGGTTTCGCTCCGAAAAGAGTTCTTCCTGTGAATCGAAGATCCGGTCTCTGGTCGTACATTTCTTTTGTGATGAGGAAATATTCCTGCTCCGGTCCGACAGAGGAACGGACGCATTTTGCAGTATCATTTCCGAACAGACGGACAATACGCATTGCCTGTTTGTTCAGGGCTTCCATAGAACGGAGCAGAGGCGTTTTTTTATCGAGCGCCTCTCCTCCATAGGAACAGAACGCGGTCGGGATGCAAAGAGTCTTGCCTTTGATAAATGCATAGGATGTTGGGTCCCAGGCGGTGTATCCTCTCGCTTCAAAAGTCGCCCGAAGGCCGCCGCTTGGAAACGATGAGGCATCCGGCTCGCCTTTGATCAGCTCTTTTCCGGAAAACTCCATGATCACGCCTCCATCCGGTGCCGGGGTGATAAAGCTGTCGTGCTTTTCCGCCGTGATTCCTGTCAGCGGCTGGAACCAGTGCGTGAAATGCGTTGCCCCTTTTTCGATGGCCCAGTCTTTCATCGCTGTAGCGACAGCGTTTGCAACACCGGACTCGAGCGGTGCGCCTTCATCCATTGTTTTTCTCAGAGATGTATAGACCTCTGCGGAAAGCGTCGCTTTCATAACCCTGTCATTAAACACCATACATCCGAAAAAATCTGAAATACTACTCATGACGATTCCTCCTGTTTTATAGATCTTTTTGCTGTTGATACTGTGGCAGAACAGTTTCACTTTCGCTGTTTGCAGTGCTTTTCGCATCAGCGGCAAATAAAAAAGGCGCCTCTGGACTTCTGTCCAAAGACGCCTTTGCCTTTATGGTCTGGAGATTACACCTTCTCCGTTTTTTTGTCAATCTGTCATTTTCAAAAACGGCAAATCTCACAAAAAGGATGATTCAAAAATCTTTGATTTTCAAAAAATGCACAATTCTCAATCCGGCAATATGAGGACAAGATGTTCGCTTTCCAGATCGTAATACAGCCGGCAGCCGGTCTTGCTGACGTCAAAGACAAAGATGATATCTTCCGTGTCTTTTGACAGGATATCCGCTTCCTCCAGTTCTGGCGCGCCTTTCAGCTTCTCCGGCCGGAAACACAGGGTTTTATTGTTTTCAAATACAGCAGTATAAAGTATTTCAGCCTCTACAAGATCCTGGAAAATATGGCTGCCGTAGGAAAGCTCCGGGTTATATCCGGCTTTTTTTTCTTCCATTTCGCAGACTGCTTCAAACTCACTGATATCGGAAAAACTGGTCGGGACCCCAAGTTCCGGGGAACTTGTTCCGATCCTTCCCGGAACCATCAGCATCATATGTTTTCCCTGATTCCGGTATTTCCAGTTAATGGCGCCAATCTGTTTTGCAATCGTTGGTTTTTTCACATAAGGCAGCTCGTAATAAGCGACCGGATCCACATAAACGATCAGATCCAGGTCCACACAGCGTGAAAGCCCCATCGAGGCACCGGTGCTTTCAAGAATCTTGATATCTTCCGGAATATCATCCGGGATCCGGACCTTGCCCGTGTCCTGAAAGACCTGTAAAGGCCGGCACTGAAGCAGGTTGATCGTATACTCACCTCCGCTGGCCAGATTCATGGTATATTCGATATCAACCGGCTGTCCGTATTCTTCCTGGATGCAATGCATGAGCTTCCTGATCTTCGTCATAAGATCCTTGTTTTTTACAAGTCCGAGACAGGAGATAAAACGGACCGGATCCCGCCGTCCCATCTCACGAAGACGGGATTCAGCCTCTGTATCCCGCTGCAGAAGGGCATTCATCAGATAGTCCGGAAGCTTTGGCTCGATTGCTTTCAGTGGAAGCTTTTTCAGCGCATGATCTGCGGTGTCGATCACTTCTGCCTGCCGTTGGGAATACTGGTGCTTTTCGGCGATGGTTGTATAAATCGTTGCTTCCGGTTTATCCAGACTTACAAGTCTCGGATAAGAGCCCTCTGTTCGGTCAACAGCAGAGGTGCCAAGTCCCATGACAAGCCGCAGCATTCCTGCTTTCAGATCCGTGTTGTCCATAAATTTATAGGGGCTGTAAGAGTAGCCGACACCTGCCGCACAGGGCATATAAAAAGAACCGTAATAGGATCCGGAAACCCGCTGGACCAGAAGCGCCATCTGTTCATCTTTCTTATCCAGACCCCGTCTCTTTCGGTAGTCGAGTGCGGACATTCCCATCGTACTGGAATAAACCGTCTTAATTGCAGCCTCAAATTCTTCCAGCCGTTCTTCGATCGTTCCACGGTTGGAACAGAAGACAGACTCGTATTTACCTGCAAAAGCATTTCCGAAGCCGTCTTCCAGAATACTGCTTGAACGGACAATAAACGGATCCTGCCCGTAGTATTCCAGTATGTTGCGGAAGTGTGTGCGCATATCCTCGGAAAAAACTCCGGAGTGCAGTTTGTCCGAGAATTCTTTTGCGAGCTCAAAATAGCCTTCTTCTGTCCGCTGACGGATCCGCAGATCCCAGAAATCGTTATCCACGATATAGGTATAGTACATGTCAGAACCGATAAAGAACGAATCGTGCGGTTCCAGTACTTCGTCGATATCCGGCTCCAGATTGCGGATGATCGCCCGGGAAAGAAGCATTCCGCAGGCTTTTCCGCCGATCATTCCGGTTCCGATCATATGGCTGCGGATTAGAAAATAATCTTCGGGCAGAAAATGTTTTTTTACCATTTCCCGCATTTTCTCATCTCTTGTCATCATGATATTGCACATCTCGCTGCAATAGTCATCGATCCGGATCCCTGCGGAATGCAGCGCTTTTGCCGTATCAAAGAAGCGGTCCCAGGAATCAATATACTGTTCTTCTCCGGGCCGCTGATATTTGCCGAGTACCTGATAAAAGCGGGCAGAATGCACACCGTCGAGGATCGGCTGGAAGGAGCCTGTTTCCGGATTATAAAGATGCGGCAGGAACATGGTCTCGGAATTTCGGTTCCATACTTTTGACGGACGCATATAAATATTTGTCTTGTCGGAATATACATCCAGAAAGAGCTGTGTGGTATTGCTGATCTTATTGATTGCTGCCACGGAGTGCTTCCCTCTTAAAACCGGAAAGAAGGCAACGGTATCCAGACTGAAAAGGAACGGACATGTCACGCGAAAGAAATTCCCCATCATCAGATCCGTTGCCCAGGCGGCCTGAAGCTCGGAAAGACAGTCAAAAACGTAAAATGCATCATAGCCTTCTTTCTCAATAATGTTATGAATTTCTACCGTAAATGTTTCGAACTGATGAGACAGCGGGATCACAAAGGTCTTCACTTCCGGACAGTCTTCTACGAGCGGCTCGTGGCTCGCAAAACGAAAATAGATCAAATTCCGTTTGTCTTTTTTTGCCTGTTCCACATACGGATCCACAAACATGCGGAATTCCGACAGGTCAGAAACACGGAATACCACATTGTCTCCGAGCCGGATATTGTCAAGCGCTTTGTCCATCTCCGGGATTCCCGAACAGATTCTTTCAAAAGCAGCCATATTTGTCCTCCTTTCTCCGGGTTGAATAGGAAAAATCAATAATAAAAAAGGCAAAGACGCATGCGAACCATTCGCTTAAGACGTCTTTGCCTTATGGCAGAAATGTACACCTGCCTCTCTTTTCTGTCAACGCTTTTCAAGAAAAATCACGAATTGCCGGGATGATCGCGCCTCTTTCTTATCGATTTTCCACAATTGACTTTTTGCATAAGGCGGTGTAAGTTATGTTTAATGAGCAAAGGCGTTCATTTGAGTCGAAGATATATTTCTTCGTTTCAAATGGGCGCCTTTATTTTTTTATTTCAGGAAAAGGAAACAAAAATCATGAAAAAAGAAGGACAGGTTCGAATCCCCTCCGGCTGCGCGATCGCGGCTGTGATATCAAAAGAAGGGCGGAGGATGAGCGGTGAAACCATCGTTCGTGCGATGGAACCGATGCACGACCGTTCAAATGGACTTGGAGGAGGTTTTGCAGGATACGGTATTTATCCGGACTATAAAGACTTCTATGCATTTCACATGTTCTTTGATGACCGGACAGCACGTAAAGACTGCGAAGCCTTTCTGAAGGAACGGTTTGAAATCGTAAAGTCAGAACATATTCCGACACGTAAGATTCCTGCGATTACCGATGAGCCGGTCATCTGGCGTTATTTTCTGGCGCCGCTTCCTTCTGTGGTTGCTTCCATGCAGGTGGATGAAAAGGAGTTTGTTGCGCGGACGGTCGTGAAGATCAACAGTGCCGGAAAGGGAGGCTATGTTTTTTCGAGCGGAAAAAATATGGGAGCCTTTAAAGCAGTCGGCTTTCCGGAGGATGTCGGAGAATTTTACCGTCTGGAAGATTATGAAGGCTACTCCTGGACTGCGCACGGAAGATATCCGACGAATACACCGGGCTGGTGGGGAGGCGCGCACCCGTTTACGCTTCTGGATTATTCGATCGTTCATAACGGGGAAATCTCATCCTACGACGCAAACCGCCGATTTATAGAGATGTTTGGATATAAATGTACGCTGCAGACGGATACGGAAGTCATCACATATATCATGGATTATCTGATCCGCAGACAGGGGCTTACGCTTGGTGAAGCAGCCAGCGTGATCGCGGCTCCGTTCTGGAGTACGATCGCGGCAAAGGAGGACCAGATCGATAAAGAAAAGCATATTTTCCTCAGAACAATGTTCCCGAGTCTTCTTGTGACCGGACCGTTTTCCATCGTGTTCGGGTTTGACGGAGGACTGATGGCGTTAAATGACAGATTAAAGCTGAGGTCCATGGTCGTCGGGGAAAAGGACGATAAAGTGTTTATTGCCAGCGAGGAAGCGGCGATCCGCGTGATGGAACCGGAGGCGGAAAATATCTGGTCACCGGCGGGCGGAGAACCAGTGATTATCCTTACATCTTCGCAAGGATAATCACCGGTTCAAAGAAAATGCGCAGAAAATGCTTAAGGATAGAAAGGGTGAAATCTAAATGGGTGTGGAATATATTTATCCGGAATTTGAAGTTGTTCGGAATGAGAACCGCTGCATTGCCTGCAGGGTTTGTGAAAGGCAGTGCGCAAATGAGGTCCATTCCTTCCGTGCGGAACTCGGAATGATGATTTCTGATGAAGCCAGGTGTGTGAACTGCCAGAGGTGTGTTTCCCTCTGTCCGACACATGCGTTAAAGATCATAAACAATCCCTGCACCTATCGCGAAAATGCGAACTGGCAGAATGATACGATCAAAGAAATCTATAAACAGGCAAACAGCGGAGGCGTTCTTCTTTCCTCGATGGGAAATCCGAAACCGTTTCCTGTGTATTGGGATAAGATCCTGATCAACGCTTCCCAGGTAACAAATCCTCCGATCGATCCTTTGAGAGAACCGATGGAAACACGGGTGTTTCTTGGGAAAAAGCCGGAAAGGATCAAGCGGGATGAACAGGGAAAACTGGTCTGTGAACTTCCGCCGCAGATTGAACTTGCACTTCCGGTGATGTTTTCCGCTATGAGCTACGGATCGATCAGCTATAACGCGCATGCATCTCTCGCAAGAGCGGCGACACAGCTCGGGATTCTCTACAATACCGGAGAAGGCGGATTGCATGAAGATTTTTATGTATACGGACCAAATACGATCGTTCAGGTTGCTTCCGGCCGTTTCGGCGTGCATGAGGATTATCTGAAGACCAGTGCTGCGATCGAGATCAAAATGGGGCAGGGTGCAAAGCCCGGTATTGGCGGACACCTTCCGGGAGAAAAGATCGTAGGGGATGTTTCCAGAACGCGGATGATCCCGGAAGGGACAGATGCGATCTCGCCGGCGCCGCATCATGACATCTATTCCATTGAAGACCTTCGGCAGCTGGTATTTTCTCTGAAAGAAGCGACAGAGTATAAAAAACCGGTCATCGTAAAAATAGCTGCCGTTCATAATGTTGCAGCCATCGCAAGCGGGATCGCAAGGAGCGGAGCAGATATCATTGCGATCGACGGATTCCGCGGAGGTACCGGAGCGGCACCGACCAGGATCCGCGACAATGTAGGCATACCGATCGAACTGGCGCTTGCTGCAGTCGATCAGCGGCTGAGAGATGAAGGAATCCGGAACAATGTCTCCATTGTTGTAGGAGGAAGCATCCGGAGTGCTTCCGATGTGATCAAAGCGATTGCCCTTGGCGCAGACGCCTGTTACATCGCGACGGCGGCGCTTCTGGCTCTCGGCTGTCATCTTTGCAGGACCTGTCAGAGCGGAAAATGCAACTGGGGAATAGCAACGCAGAAGCCGGAACTGGTGAAGCGGCTGAATCCGGAGATCGGAAGTGCACGCCTGATCAACCTGATGACGGCATGGCAGCATGAGATCAAAGAGATTATTGGCGGAATGGGGATCAACTCGATCGAGGCGCTGAAAGGAAACCGCCTGATGTTAAGAGGCGTTGGTCTGACGGAAAAAGAATTGGAAATTCTCGGGATTTCACATGCAGGAGAATAAAAATGAAACGAGTGTATGTAAATGAAGAATGGTGTCTGGCCTGTCATCTGTGCGAATACAACTGTGCATTTGCAAACTCCGGTCTGACAGATATGGTGCAGGCATTAAAAGGAAAAAATATCTATCCGCGGATTCATGTGGAAGGTGATGAAAAGATCTCTTATGCAGTTTCCTGCAGACACTGCAATGACCCGCTCTGCGTAAAGAGCTGTATTGCCGGCGCGCTTTCCAGAAAGAAAGGTGTCATAGAAGTGGACCAGAACAAATGCGTCGGCTGTCTGACCTGCGTTCTTGTCTGTCCGTACGGAGCACTTGCACCGAATGAAAACGGTATCATGCAGAAGTGCGAATTGTGTTTAACGAATTCCTGCGGCGAACCTGCCTGCGTGAACGGCTGTCCGAATAAAGCGATCGTATATGAAGAACGGGAGGTGTCCTGAATGAAGCATTTTGTGATCATCGGAAATGGTGTGGCAGCTGCTGCGTGCATCGAAGGAATCCGGAGCGTTGACCAGAAATCCTCCATAACCGTCATCTCGGAAGAGAAGCACCCGGTCTACTGCAGACCTTTGATCTCCTACTATCTGGAAGGAAAAACCGATCCGGAGAGGATGAACTACCGTTCCCCGGATTTCTATGAAAAGAAGAACTGTGAAGTCCTGTACGGTCGAAAAGCGGTAAAGATCAATAAACGCCCGAAAACGGTCGTTCTGGATAATGGAGAAGAGCTTTCGTATTCTTCTGTATGTGTTGCCACAGGTTCTTCGCCGTTTGTTCCTCCTTTTCAGGGACTGGAAACGGTCAAGGAAACGTATTCCTTTATGACACTGGATGATGCGGAAGCGTTGAATGCCGCGATCGGCAAAGATACAAAAGTTCTGATCGTCGGCGCAGGTCTGATCGGGCTGAAGTGTGCGGAAGGCATCTATGAAAAGGCAGGTCATATCACGGTCTGTGATCTTGCAGATCGTGTCCTTTCAAGCATTCTGGACCAGGAGTGCGCATCTGTGATGCAGAAGGCGATGGAAGAAGCGGGAATCGAATTCCTTCTTGGCGACAGTGCGGAGCGTTTTGACGGACAGGTGGCATATATGAAAAGCGGGAAAACCGTGGAGTTTGATGTCCTTGTGCTTGCAGTCGGTGTGCGGGCAAATACATCTCTGGTAAAGGACCTGGGAGGAGACGTAAACCGCGGAATTCTGGTAAATACAAAAATGGAGACTTCGCTGCCGTATATCTATGCAGCAGGTGACTGCAGTGAAGGGGATGATATCACGCTCGGCGCAAAACGTGTCCTGGCGATCCTTCCGAATGCTTATCTGCAGGGGCATACCGCCGGAGTGAATATGGCAGGCGGAGAGGAAATCTTCGATAAGGGGATTCCAATGAATTCCATCGGATTTTTTGGCCTTCATGCCATGACGGCAGGAAGCTATTATGGAACAGACGAGGGCGGAGAATGTTTTGAGGAACGCGCCGAAGGAAAAATAAAGCGACTGTTTGTACGGGACGGGATACTGACCGGCTTTATCCTGATCGGAGAAACAGAACGTGCGGGGATCTATACATCCCTGATCAGGGAACAGACTCCGCTTGATAAAATTGACTTTGAGATGCTCAAACGGATCGCATCCTCTGCTGTCTTTAACAGGGAAATCCGTAAACAGAGATTTGGTATGCCGGTATAAAAATCAATCATGATAGATACGCAGAGAAACAGACAGGAGGAAATCGAAATGATGACGCCAATCAACGCACAGGGACTCAGCTTTAAGGAGATCAATGAGCTGATCCGGAAATCCGGAAAAAACTGCGTGATCGATGGATGCTGTGGAGAACGCTTCATTGCTGCCGGGATGGCGGATAAGCAGATCACGATCAATGGCGTTCCGGGAAATGCGCTCGGAGCCTATTTAAACGGTGCAGACATTACCGTGTATGCGAACGCGCAGGATGCTGTCGGAGATACGATGAATGCAGGATCCATTGTTGTTCACGGGAATATCGGCGATGCCGCAGGATATGCCATGCGCGGAGGATGTATTTATGTAAAAGGAAACGCCGGATACCGGGCAGGGATCCATATGAAAGCATATAAAGAGAAGATCCCTCTTCTTGTCATCGGAGGAACAGCAGGGAGCTTTCTGGGAGAGTATCAGGCCGGCGGTGTCATCGTGGTGCTTGGACTGGAAGCGAACGGGAAACGGATCGTCGGGAATTTCCCTTGTACGGGAATGCACTGCGGGAAAATGTTTCTGCGCGGAAACTGTAAGGATATCAGTTTTCCGGCACAGGTCGTTGCCAGAGCGGCGGACGCAGAAGATAAAAAAGAATTGAAAAAATATGTAACAGAATATTGCAGACTGTTTGGAAATAATGTAAAAACAATCATGGATTCTGATTTTACTGTGATTACTCCGGACAGCAACAATCCGTTTAAACAGATGTATGTAGCCAACTGAGGAAGCACAGGAAGAAAACACCTGCTGCAGAGAGTGGAACAGCAGGTTTATTTTTATTTTACGATTAAGAGGTCAATATGAAGTATTCAAAAGAGGAAGTTCTTCAATATGTGCTGGAAGATGATGTGAAGTTTATCCGCCTGGCGTTTTGTGATGTATTCGGAAGACAGAAGAATGTATCGATCATGCCGGATGAGCTTACACGGGCATTTGATTACGGCATCGCAATCGATGGCTCTGCAATCCGGGGATTCGGAGATGAGACGCATTCTGATCTTCTGCTGCATCCGGATCCGGGTACGCTGATGCTTCTTCCGTGGAGGCCGGAACACGGCAAAGTTGTTTTAATGTATTCGCAGATCACCTATCCTGACGGCAGACCTTTTGAATGTGATACCCGTTCCCTTTTAATTCATGCGATAAAAAAGGCGGCGGATCTGGGCTACCGCTTCTCGTTTGGCGCTGAGCAGGAGTTCTATCTGTTTCAGCTGGATGAGGAGGGTGAGCCTACCAAAAAGCCGTTTGATACCGCTGCATACATGGACATTGCGCCGGATGACAGGGGCGAAAATGTCCGCCGTGAGATCTGCCTGACACTGGAACAGATGGGGATACACCCGGAAAGTTCCCATCACGAAGAGGGACCCGGACAGAACGAAATTGATTTCCGCTATTCGGAAGCGCTTTCTGCGGCGGATAATGTAATGACGTTTCAGAATGTTGTGAAAACGGTTGCCAGGCGGAATGGACTGGCGGCTGATTTTTCTGCAAAACCGCTGGAGGATGCTCCGGGCAACGGATTTCATATCAACATGTCCGTTAACAACAATGAGTCGGAGGAGGACTTCTACTTTATGATGGCAGGCATCCTGGATAAGGTCTGCGAAATGACAAGATTTTTAAATCCAAAGGGAGATTCCTATCGGAGATTCGGAAAACTCAAGGCGCCGAAATATGTGTCCTGGTCTCATGAAAACCGTTCCCAGCTGATTCGGGTACCTGCGGCTGCCGGTGAATATAAGCGTTTTGAGCTGCGTTCTCCGGATCCGACGACGAATCCTTATCTTGCATATACACTGATGATCGAAGCAGCCCTTTACGGGCTCCAAAACCGCCTGCCGCTTTCTGAGGCAGCGGATTTCAACCTGTATAAAGCAGATGAACAAACACTTGAGCGCTTCCGCGTTCTCCCGGAAACTCTTTCCGAGGCGAAAAGAATCGCAGGGGAGAGTTCCTTTATTCAGGCCTGCGTTCCGAAGGCCATTCGGGATATTTATCTGTAACGGAAGATGAATAAGAAAGGAAAGGAGGATCTATATGAGTCTGGAACAGAGAACTTACAGTGTTCTGCTCGTTTCTTCCTCTCCTAAAATATCAGCATTTGTTGCGGAACGGCTTCCTGCTTCTGAGTATTACCCGGTTCATACCGTGAAAAATATCGCTGCTGCAGGCAGGACTTTCTCGGCAAGAAGTTATGATTATGTGATCATCAATTCTCCTTTGACGGATGATCCGGGAATCGACTTTGCGATTGACTCCGGAATGTCGCGGAACACGATCGTGCTGCTGTTTGTGCAGAGTGAGATTCATGAAGAGGTTTTCCAAAAAGTTCGCTCTCATGGTGTTTTTACTCTGCCGAAACCTCTTTCCACACAGGTGCTTTCTTCTGCGCTCCGCTGGATGAGTGTTGTGAAAGAACGCCTGAAGAAAAGCGAGCAGAAGGCTCTTTCCGTGGAAGAAAAAATGGAGGAGATCCGTCTTGTGAACCGGGCGAAATGGATCCTGATCCGGGAACTTAAAATGGATGAATCACAGGCGCACCACTATATTGAAAAGCAGGCGATGGATCGCTGTATTTCAAAACGCGAGGTTGCAGAAACGCTGATAAAGACGTATTCTTATCATTGATATTAATGAGTCAGAAGTGACGGTTCTTTTGACTCATTATAAGATGCTTGTTAAAAAATGAGTCAAAAGAACCGTCCTTTCTGACTCATCTGCTGGAGGAACAAAAATGTCAAATTGCGCAATTGTAGGAATCAACTGGGGCGATGAAGGAAAAGGACGTATGGTGGATCTTC
>CAZOHB010000056.1:0-3397 GCA_964579345.1 uncultured Parasporobacterium sp. | reverse complement strand
TCGAAGAACTTAATTGTGCTTTTTCCTACTTTATCCATTTCTCACTGTCAGAGGAAAACCATCGGGCGGTGCTGCGGGTCCGAAATGAAAGCCCTGAAATGACCCCGGAACAATGCCGACAGCTGTTTGAGCGCTTTTACAGATCAGACAGTTCCCTGACAGAAGATTATGATATCGTCGTACGTTTTCAGGGCGGCGGAAACGCCGGCCATACCGTAATTAACGATTATGGAAAATTTGCCCTGCATCTGCTGCCTTCCGGAATCTTTCGGAAAGGTGTTGTGAATATTCTGGGGAACGGAGTGGCTCTGGATCCGGAAAGCCTCTGGACGGAGATGCAGGAAGTGATGTCCAAAGGAGTTGCGCTGACACCTGAGAATCTGAAGATCAGCGAGCGCGCATCGCTTCTGCTTCCCTGGCATCGCGATCTGGATGTAATGGAAGAGCAGAGACTCGGAGATAAAAAATACGGTTCCACAAAACAGGGAATCGCCCCGTTCTATTCGGATAAACGTCAGAAAAAAACGGTGCTTGCCGGCGAACTCTTTTATCCGGATGAACTGCGTGCACACCTTGCGGGGATCATGGAGTGGAAAAACCTGACACTGACGAAGGTATACGGTGCAGAGCCTTATACGATGGAAATGCTGGATGCGTGGATCGAAGAGTCCTGCGAAAAGATCAAACCCTATGTCTGCGATACCTTTGAATATCTGAAGGCGGCGCAGAACGAAGGAAAGCAGATTTTATTTGAAGCACAGCTGGGCTCGCTTCGTGATCTGGATTACGGCATCTATCCGTACACGACATCTTCCAATACGACGGCAGCGTTTGCTCCAATCGGCTCCGGACTTCCTTCCGCAAAGATCGATGAAGTCATCGGTGTTGTAAAAGCTTACTCCACCTGCGTCGGAGAAGGCCCGTTTGTCTGTGAACTCTTTGGTGAGGAAGCGGAAAAACTGCGTGAGGCAGGAAGCGAATACGGAGCAAAGACCGGACGTCCACGAAGAGTCGGCCCGATCGACCTTGTTGCGACACGCTATGGCGTTGAGGTACAGGCGGCGACGCAGATCGCGCTGACGAAACTGGATATCCTGAGCGGTATCGAGCAGATTCCGGTCTGCACGCACTATCTGCTGGACGGAAAGCAGACGGATAAGTTTCCGTTCCCGCTGGCCCTGGACAGAGCAGAACCGGTAATCGAATATATGGAAGGCTGGAAATGTGATATCTCCGGCATCCGAACCTGGGAAGACCTTCCGGAGCAGGCAAAGAAGTATGTGCTGCGGATCGAAGAAGCCATCGGCTGCCCGATCACCTATATTTCGGTAGGGGCTGAAAGGGAGAGCATTATCCGAAAATAGTTTTCTTACTGAGAGAGTATATGGTTTGAAAAAGTAACGCTATTCCGTTATAATTATATAACGGTAAAGCGTTATTTTTTTGGAGGCAAAAGAATGAAATTAAAAGAACTTCTGGAACAAAAAAAACTGTCCGCCCTTCAATGCTCGAAAAAAAGCGGAATTCCTTATACGACATTGCTGGAGTTAGTGAATCAAAAGACTTCAGTGGATCACTGTACGGTTGCGACTTTTTATAAATTATCTCAGACACTGGGAATGTCAATGGATCATCTTTATGAAGAACTGATGGAAATGGCTCCAAAAGAACATTTCAGTACATATAAGAGCTATTTATGTCACAGGGTAAAAGAAGAGGGAGATATTGGTTTTATCATCCATGTTCTGGAGCAGGATGAAATCCGGCACTTGTGGAGGATGAAGCAGTATGCGGAGGCTTTGTATACGCTGGGAATGGTAGACTATCTGAGCAGGATCCATGAGATCCCTTCCTGCGAGGAGTATGAAGATCTAAGAAAACAGAAGCTGAAACAGCCGCTTCTTCCTGCAGATGTTTCCCTTGCAGAAAAACTCGGAGAATCCGGAATTGTGAAAAAAGCCTTTAAACAGGCGATTCCGGAGTTTAAACGTTTTAATATCATAGAAGGAGATATCCGCGATGTCATCTGAATAATCCTTTTCGAAAGAAAGAATGCTATCATTGCTGACAGAACTGGGAAAAGAGTTAAAGGGGATCGGATAGAGAAATGCAAATATCTTGACGCCGGGATTCCCTTTTTTTATACTTTAAGAGGTAATAACAGTTATACGGTATATACGTTTCGGGGGATCTTTCGTTCTTCCTGACGAAAATAGTAAATTCAATTAAAAGGAGAATCTTTATGGAACAGGTGACACTTCGTCCGTGGGGCAACAGCCAGGGGATCTGCATCCCCAAAAAAATATTGAATGAACTCGATATTCAGGTATCTGATACCCTTCAGATAGATGTACGGAACGAATCCATTGTTTTAACCAAGGCTTTCAAGCACAAGTCTTTTGAAGAACGTCTTCAGGAATATGATAATCAGATTTCTGTATATTCTTTTGACTGGGGAGAGCCGGAAGGGAGAGAAATCTTATGAGCCATTTATCACAGGGCGATATCATAAAGATTTCCGGATTCCGAAACGCTCTTTTTTTGGTTGTCAGCAAGAACGCGTTTATCCGGACAACAGGTGTTTTTCATGTCTGTCCTATTATAAAGAACCTTCCCGAAGGACCAATTCATATTCTGGTCCGCGGGACGCAGGGTACACAGGGGACCGTGATCTGTGAACAGATGAAAATGATCGATCCGGCTGCGCGTGCATGCAGAAAAACGGATTGGATCTCATATGGGCAGATTATGAATGTTTCAGATGCTTTACAGGGGATTTTTGAGCACGATTAAACATCAAAGGGTACTGTTGGTTATTTCTAAATCAGAAATAGTGAAAGGCAGGATATGATAATGAACTATAAAAAGATAGTTGCGATACTTTTATCCATTAGTTTGATTATCGGAAATGGAATTACTGTTTTTGCAGATGGAGAAACTAATGGGGAAACAGTTTCCTATGAAGCAGATGGAGTAGTTTATGAATTAACGGACGGAGTCCTTCATATCAGTGGAGGTCCAACCGTTTCCTTAAGCGCGATTCAACAGTTTAATTATAGAACAGATATTCAATCTGTTGTGATAGAAGAAGGAGTTACTACTATCGGAACAGAGGCCTTTGAAGGATGCGCGAAGCTGGAATCGGTATCGTTGCCAAACGGGCTGATGGAGATAGGGGAATCCGCATTTAACGGCTGTTCATTGCTTTGCAATATCACCCTTCCAGACACACTGACAAAGATCCGCTCCTATGCATTCCAAAACTGCACAGCACTAACGAAGATCACCCTTCCGAAGGCAGTGCAGCAGAACGGGGGTTATTATTACTCCCCGTTTAGAGGCAGCGGACTGACAGAGATCGAGTTCGAGGAAGGAATTGAAACGATCCCGCGGTATA
>CAZOHB010000055.1:0-14949 GCA_964579345.1 uncultured Parasporobacterium sp. | reverse complement strand
AGTCATACAGCATGCTCCAAATCTTGCTCTGCTTAAAGCCGGTCGCCTCATTCGGGAGCACATCCTCAGAGATATCATCCAGGAACTCGCTGAAGACGTTATATAATGTCATGAAATAAATAAGCTCGGGTGAATTTTCATTATATGCACTCGAAATGCCCTGTAATACTTGACCTGTTACATCCTGCAACTTCTTATCATCATTCCAAATGGTTTCAAATAGTTTGAGAAAATACTGACTATTCTCATAACTTTCTGTTTTCTGAACCGGATAATATGCATTGTTTCCTCGCTCACACCCTAAATCTACTGTTGTAAATCCATTAATCGGCATATAGGAGGATTCATCCACAGACATAAAGCCCATCATCTGTTCCGAGGTCACATTTGATTTGAAGGTTACTTTCTTTTTAATCCAATCAGCGCATTCTTTTGCAATCGCTTTTTGGGTAAGCTCATTTCTTAACTTCACCTCAAATTCTGTCCCATAAATACTATTTTCACGGTTCAATCGAGATATATAGAATTCTCTATTGGCTTTTGGTATTTCTTCACTTAAAAAAGCTGGTGACGTGAATATAAATCGTAGTTCCTCTACATTCTCCAATTCTTTTTTTAATTCCCTATATGCATAAATAGAAAAGCAAGCTGCCGCAATAGACACCTTACTTCCTCTTTTTATATTGTTTTTCAAATCATCTCGAACAGTATTTATAACATTATCAAGTATTTGCATTTCAATATCCCCTACAATAATTTAAACTTTAGTTAGCGTTTAACTACTCCTCAATTATTTGAAACACCACTTTCTTTTCAGTTGCATATTGTTCTGCTACAGATCCCTTTTTTACATGCAGTATTATTTTATCACGTTGATTCCATACTCCTTTAATATTGGTTTCCATGCCCTCAAAATATAATTCTCTTATTCCGTTATTGTAAGCAGTTATACTTGCATCAATTTCTTTTACAGAAGCCGGGATACGAAGCCCTTTCAGATCATCGCAAAACCGGAAGGCCGTGTAGTGCACTTCAACTAACCCTTCTGACAAATTGACTAGGTAGAGTCTGTAGCATTTAGTAAATGCGTTGAATCCGATTTTTTTAACAGAAGGCGGAACTGATATGTGCTCAACATTTTCACATTGAGCAAATGTCCAGTCTGGTATTTCTGGAACACCATCTTCAATTACTATTTCTGTTATTTTATTCCGTTTTCGAAAGACCTCATGTTTAAATGATCTAACCATAGAGGTAACTACAAATTTCCCAGAGTAATTACTCGGAATAAAGTAAAGCGTTCTTCCATTATCGATGTACACTATCTTATCTTGATTATCGCGTATATACGTATCCGCCTCTTCGTTATTGACAGTTATGCTTTCATATTGTGATTGTTTTTTCCTTTTAGTAATTGTCGGCTCTAATGACTGAAGTTCCGCCGGATAATTAATACCAAAGAAAAGTTCATCTATATACCTATCAATTTGTTCCTCAGTGATTTCTTTATCGGGATCATCAGAATTGCTCCAGCTAAGTGCGTCTTTGACCGGAGTTGGATCTCGGCGAAGTTCCGTCTTCTCATGTTTAATAATTGCATCATATACTTTGTCGTAGATATCGCCTATGTCTTCATCTTCATCAAGATGAAATCTTCCGCCTGTCTGCGCAGATTTTATAAGTCTCTTTGCATTCTTATCAGAAAGTGCGAATTCAATTTCTGCAGAGATACTATCATTTTTTCCAAAGGATATATAATATGGAAATACAAAGGTTTTCATATAAGCCTCAATCTTTTATTTCTATTAGCACTACCCCAAATAATCTTATTTCGACACTTGTTCAATAATCTCAATTATTTTGCTAAATCCATCCAGATATATTTTATAAGTCCGTTGTCCATAATGCATCTTGGTCGGATTGCTTTTAAATCTATATACAATGATATTGTTTTCAACTGTAACATTATTGATCTGACTAAAAGCACTACTATTTAGAATACCCTTAAGTACACCTGCATCTTTAACTGTAATATGCGTTTCAAAGAAATGTTTAGAATACTTTGAGGAAAACCAGGTCTTGTCGTACGAAAACGCATATTTAACTGCTTTATTCTTTTTCGATCTATTCTTTAGTATTTTTATAATATTAAAATAAAGATACTCTCTATAATCAATATCAGGGCTATATTCAATTTCACACGATTTAGAAAAAGACACTTTTTCCAAATCATCTCCGATATGAATTGCTCCACCTTGATAATTCTTGACATACTCTAAGCACAACGGTGGTTTAATTGTATTTTCAAAAAAAGTAAAAACTCGCTTTCCTAAAGACTCGATATGATTGTTCGTTAGTACCAACTTTGCATTGCACCAATAAAATGCATATGACTCGAGTTGGTTAACCGAGGACGGAATAATGATTTTTTTCAAATTATTCAATTCACGACCACTCTCATCACGTGTATCAAAGGCACATTCAGCAACTACTTCTGTTCCATTCGGGATCTCATAATCTTTCCGTTTGCTTCCTTTTGGATAAGCAATAATCTTTTTCTTATCCTTTGAAAAAAGAACCCCATCTATTGTGCAATATTGATTATTGTTTTCACTAACGTAAAAGTTTTGAATACACGGTTTATTTAGTAACAACGGAGTAGTTAAGTTCATTGGTATGTTTATACTCTCAACGTTACATTGATAATAAAAGGACTCAGGTACTATTTCTTTAATAGTATTCGGAAGCAATACTTTTTTTATCGCGCACTTTGCAATAGATTGTTTTGTAGCTCCACAATGATTTCCCGTATCGATAAAGGTATTTAAACAAAGTTTTGTGACTGGCACACCTTCTATTTGTTCCGGAACAACAAGTTCTTCTTTAGGCACAGCCGACTTAAAATCTTTTACAAAACAATTATCTTTGTCAATAATCTCGTAGACAAGTCCTTTGTATTGCTTACTCATCTTTCCTCCTCGTATTGGACCCAACAAATCGAAAGAGCATCTCTAAAGCAGGATTCTTTTTCCTGCCCATTTTCTCTTTAAAACCCTAAGATTCCTTGCTAATAAATGCTTTCCTTAATCTTGAATATTATACAATAAAATACATATTCTAGATATGAATTCTTTATCTCAAAGGTCATGTATCCCAGCCTATACATCAACTAACTCCAAATAAATGATACACATCTCCGGATGTTCTTTGTCACACTCATCGCAGTCTTCATAAATACAAATGCCAACATATTCACACATTGTTCCCCTCCCAAGCACTTTTCAACGTTGTAGAACTTCTTTCTTTCACAACCAAATTTTAATCATTAATCTGTCCGATAATCTTCCCACTGTAACAATTGCACAACAAAAGGTTACAAATTTCTACATTCAAAGCAAAAAAATAAGCTTCACAAACAGATTCTCCTCAATCTGCCTGTGAAGCCGTTCCTCTAATATTCTGAATGCTTATTCAGAATATTCTTTTCCTATTATTTTTCCACAATCCAACCATAACCCATCACCTCGGGATCCCCTAAAACTCTGGTAACTCTTTGTACAGAATCTCCCCAGTTTCCTTCGATAGAATGCACCTCTCCATTTTCCACATTTTCTATAATGCCGACATGATCCGGCATTCCATTTCCATAATAATCATAAAAGACGATCATTCCCGGAGACGGCTCAGTTCCGGCCGCAACCCACTGGTTTCTCTGCTTAAAGAAATCCATCTGCACCCAAGGAGAGGAAGTCATAGGAAGAAGGTCTTCTTTAACATATCCGCATTGACCACCACACCAGGTAATAAAGCATGCACACCACTCTACACGGCTTGGCCAACCACAATACTCCCAGTATGGCCAGCCGCCACTGTTTCCGAGCTGCGTAATGGCAACATTCACGATATCGTCATTTGCCCCGACAACACCATAGATTCTCTCCTGCCAGAAGGATGCAAATTCCTTCTCCATGAGGGCCTGTGCCTGCTCCATCTGATACTGGCTGAAGCCAAGCTTTTCCATCATCTCCTCTACAGATTTATGTTTCACGGTAACAGTAATGGAGGAATGTAGTTTCCTGTCCGGATACTCTTTTGCAAGCTCCTCTAGTTTCTGCTTGTTCTGATAGGTTTCCTCTTCCATACGAAAGACCGATCCCTTGTCCGAGAAAATGAAGGTGGCATCAACAGACCTCATTAGGATCTTCTTATCCACTTCTGCCGCAGTCTTTGCTTCTGCAACCGCGTAAATGTCATAGTGGATCCAGTTCATATCCCAGAAGATCCGGTTGATATCAAGCCCCTGTTCCCAGTTATCTACAGAGGTTTCTGAAGACATTGCCGTATAGATGGAAAAGATTTGCGGCCAGGTTGCCCGGCCGCCTTCCATGGTTTTATCTTCAAATCCTTCCGTGATCTCATCCAATTGTTCCTGCCAAAGATCATTGATTGCAGCGATCACGGTAGTCGTGTCATTTCCTGTACTTCTGACAGCCGTATCTCCGGTACAGAGCACTGCAACCGCCAGGATGACACAGCCGAGCGCAATAAAGGGAACCGCTCCGGCAATTGCAGCAACAGCGGCAGTCGCAAGTTTTCCAAGTGAGGCAGATATTGCCTTCACCGCCGCCGCAAAGGACCGGGCAGCCGCTGCAGCCGCTCTTTCTGCGGCGGCTGCAGCATTCTTTGCAGCAACAGCGGCCTTTTCAGAGGCTTTTGCTGCAGCCTGAGCCCCTTCTTTTGTTGCCCGCGCAGCGGTCTTCGTGGTCTTGACTGCTACTTTCGAAGTGCTTTCAGCAGTCTTCACCGTTTTTTCTGCACCTTTCACAGTCGCTTTCCCGGAGGATTTCGCAGTCGTCTTGATACTTTCGGTTCCCTGACGTGCAGCATCTCTTGTCTTGATATTACGGCTGGATAGCTGCTCACGGGTGCGGATCCGCCCCCGCTCTACCGTCCGGGACTGATCTGCATTTTGTTTCGCATCCAGTCGCTTTTCCATTTCTTTTTCCAGACGGCTCTTCACTCGGTCTTTGGCGTTCTGATTTCTGCGTCTTACAAAGTCAACAGTATCATGGGCAGCCTGACTTGATCCTTCTACTGCCCGGTCAGAAGCATAGCTGGTCTCATTGTTATAATTATCATCAAGTACGCTCTGCGTATTCTGTCTGGTGCGGACAAGTGCGGCTTTTGTCTTATCCGTCACGGCTGACACCTTGTCAATTCCAGGCGTACTCTTCCAATGTTCCCTGGTCATGATCCGGCTGCTTCCGGAATGATTCGATGTGCTTCCGCTTTTTGTCTCTGCCATTGCCCGACCTCCTTTCTATTATTTATCTTCTTAAGTGTCTGTGCCTTCTTCCGGCAAAGACACCTTCTCCAGGCTTTGTTGTCATCAGCTGATATAACTTCGTATGCGTTGGTATCCGGTTAATGCACGGAACAAGACTGCCACCGTATTTGATCAGTCCGCAGCCCGGATCTGCATTCGTGATATAACTCATCTGCTCGTTGGAAATATTAATGAGCTTTGCCAGTTTCTCACGGTCAGATGCTGCCTGGTTCAGCATGATGATGAACTCCGAGTTGGAAAGCATAGTGCTTGCCTGTACAGAATCCAGAAGATATTCCACGTTCTGGGTAAGGGCAGTCGGATACGCATTACGCTTACGGAACTGTCTCCATGCTGAATTGAAGAACTGTGCGGAATATTCGTTTTCAAATACGACATGGACCTCATCAATAAATACATGGGTCCGCTTTCCTTTCTTCCAGTTAAGTGTCACCCTGTTCAGCATGGTATCTGTGATGACAAGAAGTCCTGCAGGCTTCAGCTGCGCTCCAAGTCCGTGTGTATCGAAAACAACAACCCGTTTATCAAGATCGACATTGCTCTGCTTACCGAAAATATCCAGCGAACCTTTTGTATAGAGTTCAAGCGACAGGGCAATCTGTTTTGCTTCCGGTTCCGGCTGTGCAAGGAGCATCTCACGGAGGGAGCTTAAGGTAGGTGTTACACCTGTTTCATCGCTCACCCTGTAGACAGCACTGATACAGCGGTCAATGATGGACTTATGCTGCGGACCGACTCCTTTTTTATCAATCTGCTCGATCAAGGACATAATGAATTCGCTCTTTACGACGATCGGGTTGGAATCACCATACCCGTCTACCATGTACATGGCATTCAGTCTGTCATGACCACCCGCCGCTATATGAATCACAGTTCCGTTATCTCCCATCGCTTCCACAAGAGGACCATACTCACCTTCCGGATCCAGAATCATGATGTCATCGTTTGTGTTAAGGATCAGGTATTCGATCCACATCTTCGCTGTCATGGATTTACCGGACCCCGGAACGCCAACGATCCAGGAACTCTGGTTCATCAGGTTTGCAAGATTGCACATGATCAGGTTATGGGAAATTGCATTCTCTCCAAAATAGATCCCTCCCCGGTCCATGATTTCCTGCACCTTGAACGGCATAAAAACTGCAAGGCTTTCCGTTGTCAGTGTACGGAAGGTGTTGATCTTCCTTGTGCCGATCGGAAGGACGGTATTCAGTCCGTCCATCTGCTGATACTTAAGGACTGCCATCTGGCACATATGCTTTCTCGCAGTGGAAAGGACCGCTTCCGTATCCGCCTCGAGCTGTTCCCTTGTATCTGCGGTAATGACCATCGTGATCACAGCAAACATCATCCGCTGGTCTCGAGTCGTAAGATCATCCAGGAATTCCTTGGACTCTTTTCTCTGCAGTTCCATGTCATACGGGACCACTGCGGAGAAATTATTGTTTTTATTCTGCTTTCTCTGCCAGTTCGTGATATTGGTCTCCACACCAAGGAGCCTCTTTTCCACCTCCCTGACCGCTTCATCAGTCGGTACGGGGACGATATCGATGGAAAGCATCATGCTGTTATTCATTTCCGTAAGCTCTGAAACAAAGCTGTCCTTGATATAGTTTGCATAATCTTTTAGATAAAGCGTCCTGGCGTATCTGTTTCCCAGCACCAGGTAATCTTTCTGGCGCTCGATGCTGTCCGGACAGATCGTATCCCGGAAGTCATGTCCTTTTTTCCGGATGGCTTTAAGCTCCGGCATAGGGACTTCCTCTTCTCCGCTCCGATAGAAATCACGGAGCACCTTCAGCCTCTCCATAGCATCCATTTCCTTACACTTGGATCCAAGCGCGGAAAAATGCTGCTTCAGGTCTGAACCAACCCTTGCAAAATAGCTGCGGGCCTCCTCGATATCCTTTTTCGGTACAGATACTGTCAGATATTTCTCCTGCATGATGCCGTTGCCACTCATTGCCTTTTCCATCAGCATGTCGTTGTATTCCTTGCGGTAGACATCCAGACCATCTCCCTTCATCTCCATCAGGATCGTCTTTTCCAGATCATGTTTACTGATACGGCGGTTGTTGATGGTGATCTTCGTAGTTGCTCCTGAATCAAGCGAATTCAGAAGCTCCGAATAAGTAAGGAACATGCTCTCCTTATCTTCCCTGCTGGCAACCAGATAATTGATATCGCTGAATTTCCAGCTTTTCACATAGCGCCCTCCTGCAAGGAAGATCCCGTCATCCCAGACTTTCTTTATCGGGATCACATCCTGTACGCTTCGGGGGATCTTATACTGTCCCCTGTCGATCTTCAGGATGTTTTTCAGTGTTTTTAATGCCATCCGGTTTTTCCTCCTTCTTCGTTTTCGTATTCTGTTTCTGGTTTTTCTCAATATCCTCCAATACGGACATATAGAGATTAGACGGTCTGACGGTCAGCTCCCTTGGCTCGATCAGTTCACTCCGGAGCCATGCCCATATAAACTGTTCCGCCGTCATCCCGTGGTATTTCACAAATCCCATCGCAGCAAATGGTGCAGCCCCAAGGATGCAGGACCAGGAGGTTGTCTCCATTCCCACAAGGGGCTTCAGGACAAAGTACAGAAGCACTGCAATCCCGATTGCCGCAATGGAAAAAAACAGCTGTCTCATGGACAGCCCGAAAAACATCGATTCCGTATAGTCACGGATCTCTCTATTGATTTTTACTTCCATTAGCTCTCCTTTTCCCTTTCCCACCAGGGCCGTTTCTCCGGCTCCGGCTTTTTTCTTTTCAGCCCTTTCTCCCTCGCGATTGCCTCCATGAGTTCTTCCTTACAGCAGCATTCATCCAGGAGGCAATGGACCTCGCCGCCTTTCCTGCCTCCGTAATACAGGCAGTATCTGCAGTCACAATCTTCAACGGAATATCCAGGCCATTTGTCATAGATCATTTTTGCCATAGCTGCCTCCTTACAGTCCCATCAGCTCTTTCACGATCCGGTCTGCCATACGGACAGCTCCTACCAGAACGAGCATGTTAAAGATCAGCTCTCCAATATAGGTCCATACCTGCGTGACGGCTGCAGCATCTGCATCCACTGCCGGTGGTGAACTTGCAAAGACAGAAAAGATAATGCAGGCCAGTACGATGATCGCCCCTTGCAGGCATACAGCCGCATAGCTTTTCAAAAAACTCTTTCCGATGTTCTGTGTAGGTTCCCCTGCAAACGCTGCAAGCGGTATCGGTGCGATGGCTGTGTACATATAGAGCTTAAAGAATCTTCCGTACACACTCATGATCAGTACGAGTGACAGAATCCACACAATAACCACACACAGGATTGAAACGATCCAAAGCGGAATGCTTTCAAAGAATCCACATTCTTCGATCGTTGTGATCAGGTCACCCGGAAGCGAAAGGGCCTGTGCCTCTCCAAATCCCGAGGATGACATAATCTCGCTGATGATTCCCTGTACAATGGAAATAAGGGAAAGCATCAGTTCCATTCCATATGTCACCACTGCTTTGGCCAGGATGAATCGGATAAACAATTTCACTTCCACTTCCGGTCTTTTTATCTCTGCAAGACTTCCGGCGCTTTTCATGACGCCAACGACAAAGAATAAAACCAACAAAGCGATTCCGATCGCCATCAGTCCATTATGTATCTGCACAATGACCTGCCAAATCGATCCGCTTTTGAACTCCTCTGGTGACGTTGTCAATAGTGTCCAAATTTCCGACAGTTTATCGCTCCATAAACGCAAGGCAGCCTGTAACATCTGGACTACCCAGTTATCAGACATTTAATTCCCCCTTTCTTCTGCCGTGAGCAGCCTGCCATTCTCTGTAGCAGGCTGCATCTTTCTCCGCCTTCATCAGCTGACACCAATAAGGGTCAGGATCTCTTTTGCAAACGTGATCACGAGTCCGCCGGCAAGGGTAAGGAATCCCTGCGAACGCTGGGAAGGGTCATGGCTCTGAAAGCTCATTCCGACCTGTACCACGCCCCAGCCAAGCAGGATGATTCCAACTGCCCGAATCAGACCAAAGATAAAGGTACTGAGGTTATTGACTACTGTCAGCGGATCACCGTCTGCAAGTACCGGGATAGCCATTCCCACCGTGGCTGCCACAACTACTATGAAGGCATAAAAAAAGCGGAGGATCTTTTTCTGCTTCGTTCCTCCGCAAGATGAAAGGCCATTACTGTTCTTTCTGTTCAATATTTTGTTTTTCATTATTTCTCCTTTCAGGTTATTACATTTTTCGCAATATCAATTCATCACTTTGAGGAGTTTATCTATACGCTAAGGGCAAAAAAAATACCGCTGTTTTATAAACAGCGGTACTCCCAACCCTACTGAAATGGTTTAATCATCCCATTCAAAATTAGCGTATCCGCAATGTGGGCATGTAATATATCCATCAGAATTATTTCCATTCTCCCACGGAGCAGTATATGCACCACCGCTCAAAGACTGTCCGCAATTGGCACATGTTTTATTACTATTGCTATGACTTCTATCAAATGGACTAATCAATTCACCATTTTCTAGATAGAATCGTTCGCCACATGAAGTACAATTAAACCAATACTGCGCATCTGGAGCATCACCTTGTACCATTCCACCACAATACGGACAGCTTGGAATCCCCATAGCCTCCTGATATGCTTCTTCACTAGCAAACACATTATCAGATGTCACATCATTAAAGTAACCGCATTCTGTACATTCCCAAGACCCAGAATAAGTATTAAAACCTTCCTGTTCATTGAGAACGGAATTACATCCATCACAGTACCAAGTGATATCATCGTCTGATGAGTAACCATTGGATGATCCACCAAAAAGTCTATCGAACAATCCCATCATTAACACCCCTTTTTGTTTTAATATACACCAAAGATACCTTCCGAACAAATAAAACAATACTATATGGTAAACTTTTTATTTTTTCTCCAGTTTTTCTTTGCGTTTCTGAATCAGCTCCTCCAGTTCTTCTTCGTTTAAGAAAACATATTCATCGGAGTCCACCGGAGTCTGTGCTGCCTTTTTCAGCACGTTTTCATCAATATCGAATTCTGCAATACTGACAACATCTTCTCCGTGTACATAAGGCTCTGCTCCTCCATCTGTTGTCTGTTTGATGGCCGGATGTTTCATGACATCATACTTATCATCCTGCACCGGTCTTTCGCCTCTGATAAACAGGATTGCATATTGATTGTCCAATAGCCGGACCTCTGCACTATCGAGAAGGTCACGGCCAGTAAGTTGCCAGTTGGTGGAATAGCTTCCACCGCGCCCCCTGCTTTGACCATAGGTATTCATATCGATGGTTTCTTTCCCGAGCAGTTTCGATACATACTCATGTGTACTCTGTTCATTCCCGCCCAAATAAAGAAACTCGTCACAGTTACCGACGATGCTCTCCCACTGTTTTTCAAACAGCGCTTTCAACTGCGCGAGATTCTGGATAATAATAGACACCGATATCTCACGGCTTCGCATTGTCGCAAGCAGCTTATCAAACTCATCCGGGAGCGCCACATTGGCAAACTCATCCATGACAAAATGCACATGCACCGGAAGCCTTCCGTCATGTACCACATCCGCCTGATAATACAACTGCTGGAAAAGCTGTGTATACAGCATGCCTACAATAAAGTTAAAGGAGCTGTCATTCTCGGGGATGATGGCAAATACTGCCGTCTTTCTTTCCCCCAGTTCTCCAAGCTCCAATTC
This sequence comes from uncultured Parasporobacterium sp., assembly GCA_964579345.1. Lineage (GTDB taxonomy): Bacteria > Bacillota > Clostridia > Lachnospirales > Lachnospiraceae > RGIG5612. The sequence continues at coordinate 3,873 of CAZOHB010000055.1, read as the reverse complement.
ATCGTATTGTGTGATCCCTGCAAGTGATTCCAGGTTAAATTTTTCCAGGCGTGATATCAAAGTGATCTGGATTGACTTCAATGTCTTTCCGGAACCGGAATGATAACTTCGGTAATATTTCAGAGCGATATGCTCCGGGTCCTTCATCTCCAGCCGTTCGAAAAGCATATCCAGAGGCGACAGGTAATCATCGTCATCCTCTTTCACTTCCCCTGCACGAATCATCTCCATGACCATTGGAAAGTTTTGTTCCTCTTCCGGAGCTTCATAATGCAGATAGAAAACCAGCGCCAGAAGTAGCATTGTCGCAGCCTGGTCCCAAAACGGATCCTGTGACTGTGCTCCTTTCGGTGTTGTGTTCTTGAACAGGTTGGTCACCAGCCTCTGGATATCATTGTCATTCCGGAGATACACAAACGGATTATAACAATGGCTCTTATCCATGTTGATCATATCAATGACCTTGATTGTATACCCGTTTTCTTCCAAAAGCCTTCCGGACGATCTCAATAGTTCACCCTTCGGATCAAGAACAACAAAACTCGTATTTGCATTCATGATGTTCGGCTTTGCATAAAAGCGTGTCTTTCCGGAACCGGAACCTCCGCAGACAAGAACATTCAGATTTCTCCTATGCTTTCGTCCATCAAGACCGATTGCCACATGCTGTGTCAGGATCTTATTCTCTGTGGATTTTGACTTTGCATATTTGCGGTTCAGCTGGAATGGATTCCCCCATTTCGCAGAACCATGCTCTTCTCTTTTCCGATAGTTTCTTTCTGAGGAAAGAAAAACAGCGAGTGCTGTTCCGTAAATAAGAATCATGATCAGGACTGTCCGCAGACTATAATTACATAACGATATCCGGAATGGATGTTCCATGATGGTTCCGAAATCAGCAATCAGACCTCCGATACCATTCTCCAGCGAAGGTGCTATGAGAAGCGCAATCCAGATGACAAGGACTCCTCCAAAGGCATACAGGATGATCCGCTGCAGCGAGAACTTGTTTTCAGCGCGCTTCACGGTCAGCCTTCTTTCGTTTTGCCGGTGGTGCATCGATGATCTTCAGTAGCACATCATCCACATCTTCTGTCGGAAGTTCCTCCCGGATCAGGTCATTCCGAAAGCGGTTCATTCCATTAACGAGAAGACGCTGTTCAAAATCACTGACCTTGATCATTACTCCGCTCTCTGCCATTTGACCTCCTTTCCACTCCTTCTGCGTTTCCGCTTCGGAGCACGGTGTTCATTTGACTTCTGGATTTCCCGCTTCCTGATTTTTGCCTTTGGACTGTCCATATCCTTACGGATTTCTGCCAGCTGTTTCCTTACGGAAGGCCGGGTTTCCAGGTTCATGTCACCCTTCTCACTTTTTCCTGTTTCCACGTAAGAACGCCCGGACTGACTGGACTTCGCATTCCGGGCTTCCTGAGGGTTTGCGTTTTCCGCTTTTTCTGCCGTCGGATTTTTTTCCGGAACCACCTGTTTCATGAATTCTTCGACCTTATCCTTCACATGATCATTCCGTTCCGGTTCCGGAATATCACCGGAAGCCTTTTCTCTGGACCGCTCAATTTCCGTCTTCACACTTGCCTGATCCACAGTCGCAAGACTGTATCGGTCAAAGATGCGGTTGATCTTGCCTGCATCATCTGCCCTGACCATGACATCCGTCAGCCCGTCCGCAGCATTCCTGTCCTTCAGCACACAGTAAAGAACGCCATACTGTTTTGCCGCCTTACTGAACAGTTCAAGCTGATCATCTTTCACTGCGAATACCTTCAGTTCCCGGCCGCTTTTCAGCATGTTCGTAAGGCGAATCTTCCCTTTGGTTTTCTTCTGGTCCTTCAGCACTGCATATAGCAATACCGCGAGACGTTCCGCAGCTTTTCCGCTGATCTTCGCCGCAATCTCAACTCCGTTTAGCGACATCCTCACGACCTGTTCCGCTGCGTCCCCTGAGTAACTCAATTCTTCTTCACTCCCTTCTTCGTAAAATAATCGCAGCGCACGATGACCATACGGAAACTCTGTTTACAGTCTTTCGCGCACTGCATGCACTTTTTGTTGTACCGGATCTTTCCATCCTCATCCAGAAAGAATGACCAGTACAAACGGTTCCTGTTATTGACTTTTATTCCATCTTTGGCATCACCTCTTTCTGTTGTTTCCGGTCCGCTCCTTCACTACCTCCGTCTCTTTCTTTTCTGCATTCTCCGGTTCCATCTGTCCCGCCAGCTGCGTTTTCATCTCCTCCAGCCGTTCCGACCGCTCTTCGATCCGTCCCACAACCTTCAGGGATCGTCGGCATTCTTTCAGCTGTCCATTGATGCCTGCGATCTGCACCCGCAGCGCATCTGCCTCCGGATCATTTCCAGCGGCAACCGCTGATTTCAGCTGACCCCTCAGTTCCTTTCTGATTTTCATGAGGTCTTCGATATCTGACTTCACCTTGTCGCGGAAGCGGTTCAGATCATCCCTAGTCTCGATCCGGTTCTCCCCAAGGAGCCTCGTCTGCTCATCCAGCCGGTCCAGCCTCCGGATCTCCTCCCGCATATAAGAAGGCACCCTCTTTGCGTATGCCGGAAACTTGACGATGATATGCAGCTGATAACAGTAATAAAAATAAAGGGCGGCCAGCCCTTTTGCTTTCGGATGCGGCGGATGATCCTTCCGGTACTTTCGCAGCCGTTCCTGTTCCGCTTCCGGGAATGGGATGCCCCTCCGGATATTTTCTAGGATCCGGCTTCGGATCTCATCAAGATCATAATCTTCTCCCAGACGGTCAAAGCGGAAAAAACGTTCGGAGTCCTTCGGCTTCAGCGACGGCCTCATGAGCGGTTCCCCTTTGGAAGAATACAGCTTGAACTCATATCCCATCTCTTCCAGCGCATGAAAAAATTCCCTCTCGGTCAGTGAGCCAACAATGGCTCTGTCGATGTCTTTCCGGATCATACTGCGCCAGGTTGGCTCACCTTTCTTCTCCGCTGCCCACTCGCCGTAGTTCTTACCCTTGCCATCTTCCGGATGACGGATGACAGAGAGTCCATTTTCACGGCAGAGCCGGTCAGAGACTTCCTGCATCTTCCTGTAATCTTCTTTTGTTCTGTGAAACTTTTTCCCGTCTACGAACGAAACGGTATTGATGAGAAAATGATTGTGGATATGGGATGCTTTATCAACGTGCGTAGCTACAACGACCTCAAACCGGTCACCCCAGAGTTCTTCTGCAAGCCGGCAGCCAATCATATGTGCCTGCTCAGGTGTTACTTCTCCTTCTGCAAAGGACTGGTATCCATGATAAGCTACAGTTCCCCCCGGCTTTTCCCAGATTTCTTTCGTTGCCCTCATTTCTTTAGCCGCCGTAGACAAGTCACATCTGATCGCCGTCACCAGTTTTGAATGATCAGTCGCACTCTCTCTTGTAACGTAATCCATGACATCATCAATCGATGCATCTTCAGCTCCTGATTTCGATGGGTGCTGCAGAGTTTTTTCCGGATTCTCTATATAGTCAATCACGTTACCAAATCTCCCCTTAATCCTCCAGAGTGATGTTGTTGCCATATAGCACATCACCTTTTCAGACAAAAGAAAAACAGCAGTTACTATCATCTCTGAAATAACTGCTGTTTCGTCTGTCGGACTGCTTCTGTTTGTTCCGGTCATAGGCTTTTCCGTTTGGAACTGTCCTCGTTACCGGATTCAGGCCATCCCATGTCCTGCGCTGCATCGCATGGAACTTGCGCTGTTCCTTCTTGCTCTTTTTCGAGAGCGGTACATACTTGTTCATTGTTAAGTCCTCCTATACAAATTGGAAGTTGTCGCTTAGAAATTATAGTAAGGGATATTCCTATACTCTTCGGGCAG
>CAZOHB010000054.1:0-15170 GCA_964579345.1 uncultured Parasporobacterium sp. | reverse complement strand
ACCTCCCCCTTTAAAAAAATAACCTGTATCAAGAAGGTATTTTATGCAAATCTTTTAAAAAATTCTATCAAGATGTTCCATTCTTTGTGACTTTTTTAGGAAAAAGGCAACAGATCCGTCAAATTTGTCCGTCAGTTTCATAAACTTCGAACTGATCCGGATAAGCCCGGCAGATCAGGGTCAGATCATATTCACCGGCCAGAAGGATCGATTCCTCTGTCGGTACGGCTTTTGTCACCAAAACAGGAACTCCGGCGGAGATCACTTTCTGTACCATATCTACAGGAACTCTTCCGGAGGTATAGAGTATGCACTCGGAAAGCGGGATCTCATTTAAAAGCGCAAAGCCGATGGCTTTATCGATGGCATTATGACGTCCGATATCTTCTGTGGAAAAAAGGACGTTGCCTGTACGGCTTAAAAAGCAGGAATGTGTTCCCTGTGTCGCGCGGTGAAGCTCCACGCCTTTTAAAAAGCGGTCGGCAAGGGTGTAGATCCATTCCGGTTTCCAGTCTAAATGGGGAACCTTGGTTAACTCACGGTGGACAGAAGCGGTCAGCAGCACACGGTTTGCCGTGCAGCAGCTTGGCTCGGCACCGGCCCATTCCTCCCACTGGATCTCGTGGTTCAGAAAAACGCGGGCGGTATTTTCCGTCGTGCAGAAAAAGAGATTATCAATCTCGGAAGGGGAGTCGATCAGCCCCTCCGTAAACAGCCTTCCGATCACCAGCTCCTTCAGATGCGTTTTTGTACACACCAAACGGAACACCGGAACCTCATTGACGACGATGGATAAGACATGCTCCTTCAGGATCACGTCCTCGGCAGAACGGACCTGGCCGTCAATCGAATAGATCTTCTTTTTTGCAAAATCAATACTGTCTTTCAAAGGGGTTTCCTTTCCGGATTACAATACTTCGCGGATCGTTCCGCCGCCGACAACGGTATCTTCATCATACAGAACAACCGCCTGGCCTTTGGTGATCGCCCGCTGCGGCTCGTCAAATTCGACCCGGAGTGTATCCGGTCCTGTCTGAACAACATTTGCCCACTGTTCTTTCTGGCGGTAGCGTACCTTGGCTTTCAGGTGCATCGTTCCCTGAATCTCCGGAACCGTGATCAGATTGATGTCATCTGCGATCAGGCTTCGCGAAAACAGGTCTTCGTTTTTTCCGAGCACGACCCGGTTCTGATCCATATCGAGACGGCAGACATAGACCGGCTCGGGAACGGAAAGGCCGAGTCCCTTGCGCTGGCCGATCGTATAGCGGATGATGCCCTTGTGTGTGCCCATCACCTTACCTTCGAAATCCACAAATTCTCCTTCCGGAAAGGTCTTTCCGGTATAGGTTTCGATAAAGTCTGCGTAGGAGCCGTCCTGGACAAAGCAGATGTCCTGGCTGTCATGCTTTTTCGCATTGATAAAGCCCTGTCCTTCCGCAATCTCTCTTACTTCAGGTTTTGTTAAGCCGCCGAGTGGGAAGAGTGTATGGGCAAGCTGATCCTGCGTCAGAGAATAGAGCACATAGCTTTGATCTTTTGTGCTGTCTTCCGCTTTTTTCAGTTCATAACGTCCGGTCGATTCGTTGAAAGAGATCCGGGCATAATGCCCGGTCACAATATGGCTGCAGCCAAGCTCCTGTGCCCGGGTATACAGCTTATCGAATTTGAGGAACCGGTTGCAGTCGATGCAGGGATTCGGAGTGCATCCCTCTTCGTACGCTTCGACAAAGCGCCGGATCACACATTCTTCAAAACGATCGGAAAAATTGAATACATGGAACGGGATCCCTAAACGGAAGGCAACGCTTCTTGCATCTTCGACATCGTCGAGACTGCAGCAGCTGTGGTCTCTGGAGATCCCGATGTCTTCGTTATGGAATAATTTCATCGTAACGCCGACGCAGTCATAGCCAGCTTCCTTCATCAGAAATGCAGCAACGGAGGAGTCGACGCCGCCGCTCATTGCGATCAATGCTTTTTCGTTCATAATCCCTTTCCTTATCACTGAATCATATAATGGTCTCCTATTATATCACAAGAGAGGGAAAACTGTTATACCCGCGGTTTTTTACCGTGATTTTTCCGGTACGTTTGTTATATAATGAAAGCCACAAACGGATGTATAGATTATGGAGGCAATTATGGCTGAGATCAAATGTCCGCATTGCGGAGAAGTGTTTCAGGTAGATGAGAGCGGCTATACGGCGATCGTTGCGCAGGTGCGGGATCAGGAATTTGAACGCATGCTGAAAGAACGGACGAAGCAGCTGGAATCTTCGCAGAAAGATGCTGTGAAGATTGCCGTGATGGAAAGTGAGAAAACGCAGCAGGAGATCCTTGCTGACCGGGAGAAGGAAATCTCCGAAAAAGAGAAAGAGATCGCCGAGCTGAAGGCAAAGCTTCAGACTTCCGAAACGGAAAAAGAGCTGGCGATCACAAAAGCGCTTGCCGATAAGGACCGTCAGATCGCGGAAAAAGAGCAGGAGATCACGCAGCTCAACGGCCGGATCGAGACGGATGCCCAGAAGAGCAAGCTGAACGAAAAGGCTCTGAAGGAATCTTACGAGATCCGCTTAAAAGGCAAGGACGAAGAGATCGCGTTTTATAAGGATCTGAAGGCAAAACAATCCACGAAGATGATCGGGGAAGATCTCGAGCGCCACTGCGAAAACGAGTTCAATAAATACCGGGCTGCCGGCTTTAAAAATGCTTACTTTGAAAAGGATAATGATGCAAGAACAGGCAGCAAAGGAGACTACATTTTCCGTGATTATTCCGATGAGGGAACCGAATTTATCTCCATCATGTTTGAAATGAAAAATGAGATGGATGAGACGGCGACGAAGAAAAAGAACGCGGACTTTTTCAAGGAACTGGATAAGGACCGGAGAGAAAAGAACTGTGAATATGCGGTTCTTGTCTCGTTGCTCGAAGCGGACAGCGAACTGTATAATGAAGGGATCGTGGATGTTTCCCATAAGTATGAAAAAATGTATGTGATCCGTCCGCAGTTCTTCATTCCGATGATCACGCTGCTTCGGAATGCGGCGCTCAACGCGGTGCAGTATAAAAATGAGCTGGCACTGATCCGGAACCAGAATATCGACATTACTCATTTTGAAGACGATCTGAATGACTTTAAGGAAAAATTCGGACGCAATGTGAAGCTTGCGGGAGAAAAATTCCAGACGGCGATCGATGAGATCGACAAAACGATCTCGCATCTGCAGAAGGTCAAGGACGCGCTGCAGTCTTCGGAGCGGAATCTGACCCTGGCAGACAACAAGCTGGAGGATCTGACCGTCAAAAAGCTGACGCGCAAAAATCCTACAATGAAAGCAAAATTTGAAGAATTGCAAAATTAATAAAAACAGGTAGTTTCCCTGCCATCAACTGTGACATCCATATTCCAAACTGCTCGCAACGCCCGACCGAAGCCTTTGCCCAACAGAGCCTAATAGCACTCAGGTCGGCCAGCTTCGTGTATAAGGCTCTGTAAGGCAAAGTCTTGATCGGTCTAAAAACGCTCGCCCGGTTAGGTTTGAAATATGGATGTCACAGTTTGCCGGCAGGGGAAACTTTCTTTTATAAAAAAAACAATTCCCTCAGTTTTACATTTCAAATACCCATCTTTTAGGATATAATAGCAGAAAATATTTTACCGAAAGGACAAACTATGTTTACGAATCTACTTCTTGCCGGTTCAATCGGCGATCAGTTCAACACGATCTTTCACGGACTGGATATGGCAATCTTTCATTTCTTCGGCAGCATGCAGAGCGATTTTCTGACAGCGCTGGCAAAGATCTTTACAGCGATGGGCTCCGTTAAATATGTAGTCCTGATTGCTGTTATGGGTCTAGTGATGTGTTTCTTTAAACGCACTCGAAAAGTCGGTTTTGCACTGGTTTTCGCGATCATTATCGGAACACTGGTTACCAATATCATTGTAAAACCTGCGGTATTAAGGATCCGTCCGTATAATACGCTCCAGCAGGATGCGCAGTACTGGGCATGGTATCTTGGCGCAGGTCAGCTTTGCGAGTCGGATTATTCCTTCCCGTCCGGACATACGACCGGCGCGTTTGAGATCGCGACCGTCCTTTTCCTTTGCCATTTTACGGAAAAGAAAAAGGGTGTTGCCTGGATCTTCCCTGTCGTCGCGATCCTGACCGGTGCATCCCGTATTTATCTGATGGTGCACTATCCGACCGACGTGTTCGCTGGTGTGATCGTTGGTGTTGTTGCAGGTATTTTAGGATATCTGATCAGCAAGGGACTTACGAAATTTGTCAGCCGCAGACGTGTCGACGATATTGTGGATCTTGGAAGGCTGTTTAAGAAGGGCATGAGCAAAAAGGCGGGTGCGATCATTATCGCTGCTGCCTGGGTCGTCATCTTTGCATTTTCATTCCTGACTTCCCTGGATGAAGGCGGACCGGATACCCCGCGCTGCGCGTATGACCGGGAGTATGACTGTCAGAATGAGGCACGTGTGGGCAGCAAAAAATATCCTGCGATCAATGGGGAATATTACTGCAAGATTCACTGGAAACAGCTGAACGAAGAATTTATGGATAACGGGACCTTAGATGGTGAATAATAAAAGAAAACAGGAGGCTATTTCAATGGCAGACAAAAAGAACGAATTAAAAGAAAAATTAGTTTACAATCCGGGCAACGGTTATGACCGTCTTACCCCGGAAGAAGAAAAAGAAATGTTCGCATACTGCGAAGATTATAAGAAGTTTCTGGACAATGGAAAGACCGAGCGCCTTTGCGTGAATTACTGCATCAAGCTGGCAGAGGAGAAGGGCTTCAAAGCATATGAAGCAGGCATGAAGCTGAAAACCGGGGATAAAGTGTATTTTAATAACCGCGGAAAATCCATCATGCTCGCAGTGATCGGAAAAGAAGGTCTGGATAAGGGAATCAATATCGGAGCCGCTCATACCGATGCTCCGCGTCTGGATCTCAAACCGATGCCGCTGTACGAAGAAGCAGAGCTGGCTTACTTCAAGACACATCATTACGGCGGAATCCGGAAATATCAGTGGGTTGCAAGACCTCTGGAAATCTACGGCGTTGTCGTATTAAATGACGGCAGTGTTGTGGATGTTAATATCGGAGCTGATGAGGGAGATCCGAACTTTATTATTGAAGACCTTCTTCCGCATCTGAACAAATCGACCGATAAAGAGCCTCTTGACAAAGCAGTTCCTTCCGAGGTCCTGAATGTGCTTCTGGGCTCCAGACCGATCGGCGATAAGGAAGACAGCGAGAGAGTCAAACTCGGAATCTTAAAGATCTTAAATGAAAAATATGGAATCGTGGAAGAGGATCTGATCAGCGCGGAACTCGAAGTCGTTCCAGCAGGAAAAGCAAGAGATATCGGCTTTGACCGCAGCCTGATCGCAGCGTACGGACACGATGACAGAGTCTGCGCATATGCGGAGCTGGCAGGCCTCTTTGATGCAAAAGATCCGATCAAAACCGGTGTATGTATTTTCGCGGATAAGGAAGAGATCGGAAGCGTTGGTGTCAGCGGCATGATCAGCCAGGCGTTTGAATGGTTCGTCGGCGATATGTGCAAGGGACAGAACGTAGACCTCAGAGACTGCTTCAAGAATTCCTTCTGTGTCAGCGCTGATGTTACGGCTGCATACGATCCGAACTATGCAGAAGTCTTCGAAGTACGGAACGATTCCAAGATCAACCACGGCGTATCCTTCTGTAAATATACGGGACACGGCGGAAAGGGCGGAGCAAGTGATGCTTCTGCGGAAGTTGTCGGAAAGCTTCGCAAACTGATGAATGATGCAGGTGTTGTATGGCAGATGACCCAGATGGGCAAGAATGACAATGGCGGCGGCGGAACGGTTGCGTTGTACCTTGCAAACCGGAACATTGATACGATCGATGCCGGCGTTCCGGTCCTCAGCATGCATGCACCGTATGAAACCGTTGCGAAGTTTGACTGCTACATGACATACAGATGCATGAAAACTGTTTTTGAAAAAGCGTAAGGAAAAAGCATGTCGGATATCAAGATCGACACCTCGGCAAAGACAGTAGAGAACGAAAGTTCGAAAAAACAGAAAGCGGATCTCGAGAAGGCGAAGCAGGCAAAAGAAGCTGCTGCGGCGAAAGCGGTGGAAGAAAGCAGAAAAGCAGCGCTTGCGCACGCAGAGGCAGAACTGCGGAAAAAAGAAGAGGAAGCTGCGGCTGCGAAAGAGCAGGCCGAAAAAAAGGCTTCCTCCGCTTCTCTTGCTTCGGGAGGCGCGGCCCTTGTAGGCGCGCTGATCGATGCGGCTTCGGATGAGATCAAAAGCTCCGGCAGTTCGAAAAAGAAAAAGAAGAGCTCCGGAAAGAGCAGGTTCTGGCTTGGCGCGGTGATCGGTCTGATCGCCGGTGCGCTGCTGATGCTTCTGATCGGAAGGCTTTCCGGCGGTATGATCTTCGGCACAAACCATACTTCGGTCACGACTGCTGATGAGGTGCTGCAGACCGGTATGCTTGGCTACACTGCAGTCGATTTCCAGAATGCAGTGCTTGGAGAAGCATCGCAGCATCAGGAACTGATCGTGATGGAACAGCCGCTTGAAATTGCCACAACGATCACAAAAGCGGGAATCGGAAATCTGCAGATCTTTTCCAAAGTGAAAACGATCACCTATTACGGAACCGGTGTTTATACGGTCGATATGTCGGTCCTGGACAAGGACCATGTGACCGTTGATCTGGAGAAAAAGCAGGTTTTTGTAAAAATCCCGCACGCATGTCTGCAGTATGTGAATCCGGATCTGAATAAAACGGAATTTGAAGATACGGAAAAAGGTCTTCTGGCGTTTGGTGATATCAAACTGAAGACGGAAGACCAGAACCGGCTGTTACAGGCCGTATACAAATCCATGAGGGAGAGGCTGAGCGAGCCGGATCTCTTTGAAACGGCAGATGAATATGCGAAGATGAGCGCATGGCAGATCTTCCAGCCGCTGATCACGGCGGTATCTCCGGAATTTACAGTGGAAGTCGGATTTGATGAATCGACATCCAATCAGGTAAAAGCTGTTCAGGAATAAATGGATTTTGCGCGAATCAGATAAATAAAGGGCACGCAGATCCCGAACAGCACCAGAAGGATCAGCTGCCAGAGAATTACCCCAAAGACACACGAAAGGATCACTTCCAGTACACACAGCAGGATCACGATCAGCGCAAGGCGCTTGAACGAGCGGATCTTGGAGTGGATCGCGCGGTATCTGCGTCCTCTGGAAGTGTTATTCAGAAACATAAAACTTTTGATTCCGGCGATGATTGCTATGATGCCTGCAGCAAACAGGATCAGCGTTGCAAGAAACGCCGGAAATCTTGATATATCCGGGTCCTGAAAACGCATAACAGTAAGAGCAGCATCCAACACAAGGTTGAGGAAGCCGCAAAGGATCATCACCAGACTCCATATTCGGAAAGAACGGTCTGCTTCTCGTTTCATGAGAGCTATTATATGACGTTTGACAATACTTTTTCAATCATTTATCATTTTACTTTACGGCGCATGTGTTTTTTAAATCAGTAAAAGGTGAAAATTATGGCGAAAAAAGAAATCATCAATCCGCATTCTGAAAATACGCCGCAGATCGAGAAATATGCGGAACTTTGTAAGGAAAACAATAAAATCACGGACGACCTTTATTTCAAATATAATGTAAAAAGAGGTCTTCGTGACCTGAACGGAAAGGGTGTCCTGACCGGTCTGACAGAGATCGCAGAGGTAAAATCCTACACGATCGATGATGATGAGATGGTTCCGTGCCCCGGTAAACTGTATTACCGTGGCTATAATCTGGAAGATCTTGTCGGAGGTTTTGCAAAAGAGCACCGCTTCGGTTTTGAAGAGATTGCGTATCTGCTGATTTTTGGCGAGCTTCCGAATAACAAGGAACTGAAAACATTTTCCGAGCTCCTTTCCTCTTACCGGACGCTCCCGACGAACTTTGTCCGGGACGTTGTTATGAAGGCTCCGAGCAAGGACATGATGAATACCCTATCGAGAGGCATCCTGACGCTGTATCCGTATGATGACAATGCGGATGATGTTTCCACGGACAATGTCCTGCGCCAGTGTCTCCAGCTGACTGCGGTCATGCCGCTTCTGATGGTCTACAGCTATCAGGCCTTTCGCCATTATAAAGAAGGCGGAAGTCTTGTGATCCATCAGCCGAAACCGGAAATGGGAACGGCGGAGACGATCCTCCATCTTCTGCGGGATGACAGCAAATTCACGAAATTTGAAGCAAGGGTCCTTGATCTTTGCCTGATCCTGCATGCGGACCACGGCGGTGGAAATAACTCGACCTTTACGAACCGTGTCGTAACTTCCACGCTTACCGACACCTATTCTGCGATGGCCGCTTCTCTGGCTTCGCTGAAAGGTCCGCGTCATGGCGGCGCAAATATCAAAGTCGTCGGTATGATGGATGATATTAAAAAACATGTGAAAGATCTTGCGGATGAAGAGGCGATCCGGAAATATCTGGAGAAGATCCTGCGCGGAAAAGCGTATGACAGGAAAGGCCTGATCTATGGTGTCGGCCATGCGGTCTATACGATCTCCGACCCGCGTGCGGTTCTTCTGAAGAAGTTTGTGGAGAAGCTTTCCTCACAGAAAAACGCAAAAGAAGAATTTGATTTTTACCAGAGAGTTGAGCGGATCGCTCCGGAAGTGATCACGACGAACCGTCACATGTACCGGGAAAATATCTCGATCAATGTGGACTTTTACTCCGGTCTTGTTTACCGGCTTCTGGGCCTTCCGGAAGAGCTCTTTACACCGCTCTTTGCAACAGCAAGGATGGCCGGCTGGTCTGCACACCGCCTTGAGGAACTGACGACAGGCGGAAAGATCATCCGTCCTGCTTATAAAAACGTTATCAAGCATACGGCATATGTTCCGATCAACAAACGATAAATGGACTTGTTTGAATATGCACATCAGAATAGAGTAAAAGAAGAAGCTCCGCTTGCTTCCAGGATCCGTCCGCGGACGCTGGAGGAATTTATGGGCCAGCGGCATATCCTGTCAAAAGGAAGCCATCTTTACCGGTCTATTCAGGCAGATAAGCTTTCTTCCGTTATCTTTTACGGCCCCAGCGGCACCGGAAAGACAACGCTTGCCCGCGTGATCGCGAATACGACTTCTGCGGATTTTAAACAGATCAATGCCACGGTTGCCGGGAAAAAAGACATGGTAGAGATCGTGGAGCAGGCAAAAATGGCAAGAGCCGCGTACGGCCGGAAAACGATCCTTTTTGTGGATGAGATCCACAGATTCAATAAAGCCCAGCAGGATTATCTGCTCCCGTTTGTAGAGGACGGAACGATCATCCTGATCGGAGCCACAACGGAAAACCCGTATTTTGAGGTCAACCGGGCGCTGATCAGCCGATCGACAGTTTTTGAACTGAAGCCGCTTGACCGGGAGGATATCCGGGAGATCATCATCAGAGCCCTGACCGACAGCGAGCGCGGGATGGGGATGTATCATGCGGTGATCGAAGATGACGCGCTCGCGTTTTTGAGTGATTTTGCAGGCGGCGACGCCAGAGTCGCGCTCAATGCCATCGAACTGGCAGTCCTTACCACAGAGCCGTCTTCTGCAAAAGGACTTAAGATTGATAATGAAACATCACAGAATGCGAAAGGCAGAGATTCTGTGATCTGCATTTCTTCTGAGGTCATCGAACAATGTGTCCAGAAGAAAAACGTCCGTTACGATAAGGACGGGGATAATCATTACGATACGATCTCCGCGTTTATCAAGAGCATGCGGGGAAGCGATCCGGATGCGGCCATGTATTATCTGGCAAAAATGCTGTACGCCGGTGAGGATGTCAACTTCATCGCGCGAAGAGTCATGATCTGCGCAGCTGAGGATGTCGGATGTGCCGATCCGAGGGCGCTCCAGCTCGCGGTTGCGGCGCAGCAGGCGGTTCATGTCGTCGGCATGCCGGAAGCCAGGATCATCCTCGCGGAAGCAGTCCTTTATGTCTGCGGCGCTCCGAAGAGCAATGCCGGATATCTGGCGATCGAAAAAGCGCTCGAGACCGTACGGACAAAAGATATTAAAACAGTCCCGCCCCATCTTCAGGATGCGCATTACAAAGGTGCGCGCGAACTGGGAAGAGGAGAGGGATACCAATACGCACACGACTATCCGGAACACTATGTCAAACAACAGTATCTTCCGGATGAACTTGAAGGGACGGTCTTTTATGAACCGGGTGATCTCGGTTACGAAAGGACCATGAAAGAACGTCTGAACCGACTGAAAAACAGGGATGTCTGAATTACTGCAAAGCGCCCTTAAACTGGGCAGAAATAAAAATATCGCAAGAGAAGAATATATGGTGGCCATGGGGAAAAAAGAGCCGGCCTCTTTTGATGTGCTGCCAGCTTCCATAGAACTGACGAATCTTTCCGGTGATACCCAGGTGTCACTGCATCTTTCAATCACGGGAAGCGGATATATGGAGATCGAGGCTTATTGCCCCGATGATTTCGTCAGCCTTTCCCGCCGCGTGATCACATCGGATGTGTTCCCGGGAGGCTTTTACGATCTGTCTGTGACGATCCTCGAAAACCGCCTTCATCCCGGAAAGAATTTCACCTGCATTTCGCTTGGAACCGCATCACAGGAGATCCGGATCCCGGTGACGGTTGAGGTTCCGATCCGGATCGCGCTTGATCCGTCCAGCCCGAAACAGCTGTACATTGATCTGGCGAAGGTCTACTTTAATTTCCGCAAAGGTCTGATGGATTCCGCAGAATGGGCAAGACAGTCTCTTGCTCTGATCGGCGAAGTAAACGGGACTGACCGTCAGTCCATGTTCCTGATGCTTTACCGTGCGCAGCTCCATATCGAGGTGGAGGAATACGTCGATGCGGCCAATCTTCTGGAATATATGGCAGAACTTCTGCAGAAACTTCCGAAGCCGGATGTGATCATGAACTGCTATTTCTCCTATGTCCGCGCTCTTTATGAAAGAGATCGGAAACAGACGGAGGATCTTCGCGCACGGATGCGGATGCTTTATGAAAAAATGCCGTCCTGGCAGATCCTCTGGATCCTGTTCCAGATCGACACCACATACGACGAGAATCCGGGTCTGAAACTGGATGATATCTCCTCCCAGGTAGAGAACGGATGCAACAGTCCAATCCTGTATTTTGAGGCTCTTGAGATCTTCCGCCAGTACCCGGGATATCTTTCGGATGCCAGTGACTTTGAACTTCAGATCCTGAACTTCGGAGCCAAGCTGAATTATATTCCGTCTTCTCTCAGCGCCCGCGTGACGGAAGTCTTTATGCTGTTTACGGAATCCGATCTTGCCGGAAAGAATCTCCGTCTTGCGGAAAAGATCCTGAAATATCTGTACAGCGTATATCCGACCCGCGATCTTCTGCGGACGATCTGCAGGGTTTTGATCGTTGCGGATGACCGGAGCAGGGAAGCAGGCGCCTTTTATGACATTGCCGTACGCGAGTATATCGATGATGTACCGGGTATCTTCAACTATTTCCTGTATACGGCGGACCGGGATCATTATGAACCGATCCCGCGCAGGATCCTGGAATATTTTGCGGACGGACCGGAACTGCTGTATGACCATCAGAGATATCTGTATGCAAATATCATTCACAATAAAGAAAAACGTCCGGATTTTTACCGGACATACGAACCATATTTCCGGGCATATGCCGAGCAGCAGATGATGCAGGGAGCTGTGGATAAGGACCTTGCCGTAATCTACAAAGAGATCATCAACACGGACGGTCTGACCCACAAGATGAGAGCACGTCTGTTTGAAATCCTTGCGACAAAAGAGATCCGCTGCAGCAATGAGCGCATGATGCATGTCATGGTCTTCCATGACGAACTCAGCGTATATCAGGATGTGCCGCTGGAAAAGGGCAGGGCAAGAGTGAAGATCTATTCCCACAGTGCCGTTGTCCTGTTTAAGGATATCACCGGAAATATTTATGCGAATATCGATTATGAAAAGATCGATTACATGAATACGGATGAGTATATCGATCTCTGCGTCAAGGGTGTGCCGATCAGCGACTATATGCTGATGAGCGATACCATGCCGCTGCTGCGCGGATATAAAGACCCTGCGGAGATCTTAAATTATATGACACACCGGATGAACACCGATTCCTTCCGGAACGGCTATGTCCGGAAGCTGATCAATGATACGGTGTTATATTTCTCCCGAAATTTAAGAGAGCAGAATGTTTATGACGAACTGCTGACGTTCTTCAAGTATGATCTGGATCCTGAGACAAAAGGAAAACTGATCGAGGTCATGATCGAACGTACCCTGTACCGGGATGCGTTTGAAAAGATCCGTGAAGAAGGGTTTGCGTATGTGGCTCCGGAAAAGACGGCCCGCCTTGCCTCGGCGCTGGTTGAGCTGGTCAATTACCGGGAAGACGGACTGCTGCTGGAGATGTGCGAGCAGAGTTTCCAAAAGACAGCGTTTGATCCGCGAATCTATAAATATCTGATCCGCAACTATAACGGCGGACTTGAAGTCCTGCTGGATATGTACCGGGCAGGAAGGGCGTATGGAGAAGATTTCGCGAACCTTCCGGAGCGGATCTTAAAACGTGCCGTCGAAAGCCACGAAGATGCGGATCTGATCCCGCAGATCTTTGCGAAGTATTACACCGAAGGCACGGACGCCCAGCTGAAGAAAGACTATATGGAATACAAGGCCTCCCGGTATCTGTATGACGGGGAGGAAAAGGATACCGACTTTTTCCGGTATATGGAAAACGATCTGATGCAGAGGGAAACCTTCTCGACAGCGGCGATCGTTGCTTACCTGAAATATATGTCGGACAAGGATATTTCGGGAAAACGGAGACTGCGGATGATCGAAGTGCAGCTGAAAGCGCTCGCCGGCCGCAGCGTTATGCTCGAAGAGTTTAAAAATTACGGACGATATTTCACCTTGCCGGCAGTGCTTTCCAATTCCGTGATCATTCACTGTTTCGGAAACAGCGCCGTGATCTCTTATGATATCCTTTCAAAGGAGAAAGTCGTTCATAAAGAAGAGCAGATGTCTGAAATCTTCAGCCACTGTTTTGCGAAATACATTACATTGTTTTACGGAGAAAGCGTAGTATATTCCGTCGACGGCGGAGAGCCGGTGCGGGTGGATTACGAGCAGCTTCAGATCATCAATGATGAAAGCCGGTATGCGGAACTGAACAACATCATTCAGATGAAGGAGACCGGAAATATGCTGGCTCTGAATCTTGCAGCGAAGGAATATTTTGTAAAAGATAAACTGATGGAGCGGTTATTCTGACACCAATGGAGAAAAAAGGACTGATCATCGGGATCGATTATGCAGGTACATATTGTCAGGCGAGCTATTATTCCAGACGGCACGACCGTCCGGAATCGATTTCCTATGGCGGAGAATCCATGCGGTATCTGATCCCGACCGCACTTTGCTATAATCATGAGATCAATGACTGGATGATCGGCCAGCCGGCCGTGGAATATGCGGAAAAGACAGGAGAGATCCTGTACCGGAACTTCCTGGAAAATGTATTCCTCGGAAACCTCTGCGCCGTCAACGGTCAGGAATATACGTACACCCAGCTGCTTGCTGTATTTATCGGCAAGATCATCGAACTGACGCAGACCGCGACTTCGGTGATGGGCATCGAAAATATTACGATCAATCTCAGACGGATCACGCTTGAGATCAAGGACACGATCCGCGATGTCTTCCGTCTGCTGCGTCTGCCGCAGGAAAAAGTGAAACTGCAGACCTGTGCGGAAAGCTTTGCGTATTATGTGCTGAACGAAGAGCCTTCCATCTGGGAAAAAGGGGCAGTACTGTTTGACTTTACGCCGGATGGATTTTATGAGAAGGTGCTGACGGTAGCCAAAGGCTCGCCGGACCGGCTCGTTTATGTCAGCGAACGATCCCATGCTTCCCGGTTTTCCATGGAAGATATGGGCAACGGCGTTCTGATGGACCACATGGATGAGAGGCTTCAGGCACTTTACGAAGAAATCGCTGCCGAAAGCAGGATCTCCAGCGTGTATTTTACCGGCGAGGGCTTCAACCGGGTCTGGTTTGGAAAAACGCTCCGGAAGGTTTCGGAAACGAACCGTGCGTTTAAAGGAAACAATCTTTACGCCAAGGGCGCATGTCTGGCAGGCCTGATGCGCTCCTGCGAGGATGGCAGGGAACTGAATATTATCTGCGCCGGACGGACCAAGTGTACGATCTCTGTTGAGACCAAGCACAAAGGGGAACCGATCCTTCTGAACCTGAGCAAGGCGCCGAAGGACTGGTACGACGCGGGCATGAAGATGGATTTCATCCTGGACAAACCGGAAAACTTAAGGCTGTTTATCACCTCGCTTTTCGGAAACCGCAGAAGCACGTATGAGATCGATCTTTCCGGTATCCCGAGCCGGCCGCGCAAAGCGACGCGTCTCGAGGTCGCCCTGCAGTATTTCAGCGAAAACGAATGTGAGATTACAGTTACCGATAAAGGATTTGGAGAGCTCTTTCCGTCAGAAGGCTTCAGCGTAACCGAACGGATCGACCTTTCCCAATATGTATAGATAAAAAAGAGGCGTTATGTCATTACAGATCTGCGGAATGCAGTCAAAAACTCCATATTACATCGAAGCAATAAAGACCAATGTTTATTCGCTTGAGGAGATCAACTACTTTATCTTCCACCACATCAATCTCGTTTACCGGGATTTCTTCAGCAACAGTCTGTTCGATTATATTGAAACAGAACTCGGACGGGAAGATATGGCGCAGGCTCTTCGGGAAATGGCGGAGCGCAAGGCGGATCTGAAGGATTTTATTGTTTATATCCTGAAAGAGAGTTATTATTATTCCTCATCAGAGCTCAGCGTTGTCGCAGCCTATGTTATGAACATTGATTATATGTCCGATGCGGAACGTCTGAAGATCGAAGCGGACGGCTACTACAAGATCGGCAAACTCGGTTCTGCGCTGCGGGTCTATTTTGATATTCTCGGGGATGTGGAATACGGAAAGATGAGTGAAGCATTTTACGCAAAGGTCGCTTATTCGATCGGTGTGATCTATGCC